>NZ_JAALEH010000025.1:0-71087 GCF_011058195.1 Rhodococcus sp. 14C212
AGCCGGGCTCGGCGATGGCGCCGCTGCCCGGCATCTCCGCCAAGATCGTCGACGACAACGCCAAGCCGCTGGGGACCGGCGGCAACGGCTACCTGGTGCTCGATCAGCCGTGGCCGTCGATGCTGCGCGGCATCTGGGGCGACATGGACCGCTACCGGGACACCTACTGGTCCCGGTACGCCGAGGAGGGCTGGTACTTCGCGGGCGACGGCGCCCGCTACGACGAGGACGGCGCCCTGTGGGTCCTCGGCCGCGTCGACGACGTCATGAACGTCTCCGGGCACCGGATCTCGACCTCCGAGGTCGAATCCGCACTCGTCGGGCACCCCGCCGTCGCCGAGGCCGCCGTCGTCGGTGCCGCCGACGAGACCACCGGCCAGGGCATCGTCGCGTTCGTCATCCTTCGCGAGGGCGTGCAGAACTCCGGCGATCAGCTCATCGCGGAACTGCGCAACCAGGTCTCCACCGAGATCTCCCCGATCGCCAAGCCCCGGCAGATCTCGATCGTCCCGGAACTGCCCAAGACCCGCTCCGGCAAGATCATGCGCCGCCTGCTGCGCGACGTCGCCGAGGGCCGCGAACTCGGCGACACCTCCACCCTCGTCGACCCGAAGGTGTTCGAGGCGATCCGCGCCCAGGGCAAGTAGGCAGCGGAGCTGCCGGTGCGTCCTTCGGGCTGTCGTAGCCGCCCGAAGGACGCACCGGCCGCGCAGCGGCCCTCCTTTCCCGAGCGAATCAGATCGGACATCGGTCGTCCGGGCCTGCGACGGCTACGATTCGTGCCGGGATACGCCGGGAAGCCCGCTCGGCGGCGCTCCCCGCGTACCCCGAATTCGCGGATCGAAAGGCCTTCGTGAACCAGCCGCTGCGCTCGGAACTCACCCGGTACCTGCGTACCGAGACCGTCGGTGGCGCGATCCTCCTGGTCGCCGCGGCCGTGGCCGTGCTGTGGGTGAACTCCCCGCTCGGACCCGCCTACGAGGCGCTGCGCGACTTCCCCCTCGGTCCGGAATCGCTGCACCTGAACCTCACCGTCGGCACCTGGGCGCAGGACGGCCTGCTCGCCGTGTTCTTCTTCGTCGCCGGACTCGAACTCAAACGGGAGCTGGTGATCGGTGAACTGGCGGACCGTAAGAGAGCCCTGCTGCCGGTCATCGCCGCGTGCGGCGGCGTGCTGCTCCCGGCGCTCATCGCCGCTGCGGTCGGGTGGGGCAGCCCGGGCATGGACCGCGGCTGGGCGATCCCCGTCGCCACCGACATCGCTTTCGCACTCGGAGTTCTCGCCCTCACCGGTTCCCGCATCCCCACCGGCGCGCGTGTATTCCTGCTCAGTCTCGCCGTCGTCGACGACCTCATCGGCATCGCGCTGATCGCCGTCCTGTTCACCACGTCCATCGCGGCGCTGTGGCTGCTCGGGACCGTCGCGTGCGCCGCCGCCTACTGGTACGCCCAGCACAAGCGGATCAAGACCTCGTGGCTGTATGTCCCACTGGCGCTGCTCACCTGGTACGGCATGCACGAGGCCGGCATCCACGCCACCATCGCGGGCGTCGTGCTGGGCCTGCTCACCCGCGTCCGCGTCGACCCGGGCGAGCGGCAGGCACCGGCCGAACGGCTCGCCCACGACATCCAGCCCTGGTCCGCCGGCCTGTGCGTCCCCCTGTTCGCACTGTTCGCCTCCGGCGTCCCCATCAACGGTGAGGTCCTCGGTGACGTGTTCACCAGCCCGGTGGGCCTGTCCGTCCTGCTGGGCCTGCTGATCGGCAAGACCGTCGGCATCTTCGGCGCGTCCTGGCTCGCGATCCGCCTGGGCGTGGCCACCAAGCCGACCGGGCTGGCGTGGCAGGACCTGCTGGCGCTCGCCGTGCTGGGCGGTATCGGATTCACCGTGAGCCTGCTCATCGCCGACCTCTCGCTCGCCGGCATCGACGGTGGGGCGCCTGCGGAGATCGCGAAGGCGTCCGTCCTCGTCACGTCACTGATCGCCTCGCTGCTGGGATCGACGCTACTGTTACGGCGTGGGCGAGCCCACCGTAGTCAATACGAACCAACTGGAGGGGTCGACAAGTGAGCGTGACGAACGGGAACCGGAAGCAGGGTGACGGGGTACCGACGAGCATCTCGTCCATTCCGCTGACCGAGGTGCGCGCCCGCACTCCTCAGGAAGCGAGCATCGGGGACCTGGTCCGCGATGCCACCGCACAGGTCTCGACGCTGTTCCGCGCCGAGGTCGAACTCGCCAAGACCGAGGTCACCGGGGAGGTGAAGAAGGGCCTGCAGGGCAGCCTGTTCTTCATCCTGGCCTTCGCGGTCCTGGTGTTCAGCTCGTTCTTCTTCTTCTTCTTCCTCGCCGAACTGATCGACATCTGGACGCCCCGCTGGCTGGCGTTCCTGATCGTCTTCCTCATCATGGTCGTGGTCACGGCGATCTTCGCCCTGATCGGCTACCTGCGGGTGCGCAAACTGCGCGCCCCGGAGAAGACCATCGACTCGCTCAGGCAGGCCCGTACCGTCCTGCCGCAGCAGCACGACGCGGAGCCGGCACCGGGCCCCCGGCACGCGCGCTGACCCTCCACATGCAGGGCACCGTGTCCCTCCCCGACCCGTCCACGGTCCGGTACCCCGGGCCGTGGACGCACCGCGACATCCACGCCAACGGCATCCGCCTGCACGCCGTCGAGGCCGGCCCGTCCGGCCCCGACGCACCGCTGGCGCTGTTCCTGCACGGGTTCGCCGACCTGTGGTGGTCGTGGCGCCACCAGCTCACCGCCTTCGCGGACGCCGGATACCGCGCCGTCGCCGTGGACCTGCGCGGCTACGGCGACTCCGACAAGCCGCCGCGCGGCTACGACGGCTGGACCCTGTCGGGCGACGTCGCCGGCCTCATCCGTGCCCTCGGCTGCTCCGAGGCGACGCTGATCGGACACGCCGACGGCGGGCTGGTGTGCTGGGCGACGGCCGTGCTGCACCCGCGGCTCGTCCGGGCGATCGCCCTCGTGGACTCGCCGCACCCGATCTCGCTGCGGGACGCGGCGCTGCACGACCGCGCGCAGCGGGCGGCGCTGTTGCCCACGTTCCTCGCCTACCAGGTGCCGTGGCAGCCCGAACGCAGGCTCGTGCGCGACGATGGATGGGAGATCGAACGACTGCTGCAGGCCCGTTCCGGCGCGCGGTGGCAGCAGTCGGACGAATTCCGGGAGGTCGCGGAGCGGATGCGGTCGGCCATCCGGATTCCCGGCACCGCGCACTGCACACTCGAGTACCAGCGCTGGGCGTTCCGCAGCCAATGGCGGCCGGACGGACGACGGTTCATGGCCGCGATGGACAAGACGCTGACCCTGCCCGTCCTGCAACTGCACGGCACGCTGGACCCCTACGTGGTGCCGGCGACCGTGCGCCGGTGCGTACGCCACGCTCCGGGCCGGAAACTGCTCATGATCGACGACGCCGGGCACTACGCCCACCAGGAATGCGCCGACGACGTGACCGCCGCGCTGCTCGACTTCGCCGCCGGACTGTAGGGACGCTCGGCTCAGGCGATGCACGTACCCGTCGCCACCGCAGCGAAGGAATCGTCGGCCAGCTCCAGCTGACTGCTCACCTCCGCCGCGGTCAGCACGAATCCGGTATCGCTGTTGTCCACGGCCGCGCCGAACACGACGCCGAGTACCCGGCCCTGCTCGTCGACGAGCGGCCCGCCGGAGTTGCCCTGACGGATCGAACCGCGGACGGTGTACACCTCCCGTTCGACGGTGCCGGAGCGGTAGATGTCCGGCCCCTGCAGGTCGAGCGTTTCCCGGATGCGGGCGGCGCTCGCCGTGTACGGGCCCCCACCGGGATATCCGAGGACGAGGGCGTCCTGACCCGAATCGGCGGGGGCGGGCGCGAACGCGAGCGGCGCGACGTCGAGGCCCGGCACCGAGAGGATCGCGACGTCGACGGCGGGATCGAACAGCACGACCTCGGCGTCGAGCGCCCCACCGAGTGTCTCCACCGACACCGCCGACGTGCCGGCGACGACGTGCGCGTTGGTCATGACGCGTTCGGGCGCGACGACGAACCCGGATCCCTCGAGCGCACGCTGGCAACTCGGCGCGACGCCGTTGATGCGCAGCACACTCGGGTGCAGGTCGAGCGCGACGGGACTGGCGAGCACGCTCGGGTCCGGCGGCTCCACCTCGGTGATGGGCGTGCGGCCGAACGGACCGATCACCTCCGGCAGGCCCGAGGTGTCGAGCAGGGCCGAGAACTCCTGCGGGACGCCGCGCAGCCAGTCCGGGGCCAGCACGTCGACCGTGGCCAGCACCCGGGAGCCGCGTACGGCGGCCGAGATCTCCGGTTGCGACGACGCGGTGAGCGGAATCGCGAGCAGCCACGCCGCCACCAGCACCGCCACGGCCTGCAGACCGGCTCCGACCACGCTGTCGACGCCCCGCGCGACGGGGCTGTGCATGTTGCTCCGCGCCGCCCGGCCGAGCACCATTCCCGCGACCTCGCCGATGATGACGAGCACGACGATGAGCGCAATCCCGGCGAGGATCCGCATCCGCCCCTCCTCGACGTGCACGAGCACGTGCGGGGCGATGAGGATGCCGGCGACCGCGCCGAGCACCACGCCGAGGAACGCCAGCGCAGACGCCACCGCACCCTGGCGCAGGCCCGACGACGCGGCCACGAGCACGACCAGCAGGATGAGCAGGTCGATCCATCCGGACGGTGTCACGGTTCGACCACCCCTGTCTCGATCTCGGCGAGCGTGACCTCGAAGTCACGGATGTCGGTGTGGTCCCATGCGATCTCCCAGCCCGACACCGCGAACAGGCCCGCCAGGATCCCCGCGGTGAACCCCCACACGAGCATGTCGTCCACGAGGAACGCCGGTCCCTGATAGCCGTGTTCGTGCCGGATCTGGAAGCGGTTGTCCGGATCGAGCAGGTCGTGCAGAGACACCCGCACCACCCGGGCGGCCTCGCGGGGATCGACCACCCCGATGGGGGTGGGCTTCTCCCAGAAGGCGACCACCGGGGTGACGTCGAACCCGGACGGCGGGATGAAGATCTCGGGCAGCACCGTCAGCGGACGGACGCCGGCGGGGTCGAGGCCCGTCTCCTCCTGCGCCTCGCGCAGCGCGGTCGCGATCGGGCCGTCGTCCTCCGGGTCGGCGGCGCCACCCGGGAAGGCGATCTGCCCGCTGTGCTGACGCATCGTCGGCGCCCGCTGGGTGAGCAGGACGTCCGCGTCGGCGGGCAGACCGCCCCGGGCGAGGGGATCGGGTTCGGACGAGCCACCGAACAGCACGAGCACGGCCGCCGGACGGACGGTGAACCCGTCCGGTGCGCGGCGGTCGAGCACCGGGTTGACCTGGTGCGGATCGCTCGGCGCCACGGTGGACACGCGGCGCAGCCAGTACGGCGTCATACCCTCACCCCCAGGTGGTTCTCCACGGCTGCGGCCACCTCGTGGGCGCTGCGGAACGGCTGAGGCAGCACCTTCGCGACGGAACCGTCGGGCCGGATCAGGACCGTCACCGGCAGCACGGGAGGCGACTGCACCGCTGCCTGCACGCGCGCGGACCCGTCCTGCACCCCCGGCAGCCGCACGGCGTACTCGGCGAGCCGGGACAGGGCGTTGGCCTCGTTGGGGTCGGTGTGGACGGTGACGACCGCGACCGCGTCACCGGCACGCTGCGCGTACTCCTGCAGGTAGGGCAGCTCCTCGGCGCACGGCCCGCACCACCAGGCCCACAGGTTCACCAGCGCGGGCCGGCCCGCGAGCGCGGCGGCCAGGTCGACGCTGCTGCCGTCGCCGAGGCACTCGAACCGCAGCCCCGTGAGCGGCCCGGCCCCGTTCCCGGCCGGAGCCGGGCAGGGCTCGAGCGCCGCCGCGGCACGCAGCGGCGCGAGGGATTCGGGGGTGTCCTGGGCGCGGCGGTCCACCGGCGCCGCGGTCGGGCGCCCGCCGTCGGCGGCGGGCGCCGGGTCGTCGGCGTCGCGGGGCCAGATCGCGACGATCAGGGCCACCACGACGACGAGGGCCACCAGGCTCCAGCGGCCTGCGCGGGTCAGTTGCACCGGGTCACCGTCCGGCCAGTTCGAGCAGGTGCTCGGTCTCCGGTCCCTTCACCAGCGCGGCGGCGGTCACGGGGTCGGTCGGTCCGGTGCCGTAGGACGGGCAGTCCTTGGCCAGCACGCAGATGCCGCAGGCGGGTTTGCGGGCGTGGCAGACGCGACGGCCGTGGAAGATCACCCGGTGCGAGAGCAGGGTCCATTCCTTGCGGTCGACGAGCGCGCCGACGGCGTGTTCGATCTTGACGGGGTCGGTTTCCTCGGTCCATTTCCAGCGGTGCACGAGACGCTGGAAATGGGTGTCGACGGTGATGCCGGGGATGTCGAACGCGTTGCCGAGGACCACGTTGGCGGTCTTGCGGCCGAATCCGGGAAGTGTGACGAGATCCTCGAGGCGGCGCGGCACCTCGCCGTCGAATCGCTCGAGCAGGGCCTGTCCGAGGCCGATCAGGGAGTTGGCCTTGTTGCGGTAGAAACCGGTGGGCCGGATGTACTCCTCGAGTTCGGCCCGGTCGGCCTCCGCGTAGGCGCGGGCGTCCGGGTAGCGGGCGAACAGGGCCGGGGTGACCTGGTTGACCCGCACGTCGGTGCACTGCGCGGAGAGGATCGTGGCGACCGCCAGCTCGAGCGGCGTGGTGAAGTCGAGTTCGCAGTACACGTGGGGGAACGCCTCGGCGAGCCGCCGGTTCATGCGGCGTGCCCGTCGCACCAGGGCGAGCCGGCTCTCGGGTTTCCGCTCGCCTCCGGACACGCGTCGTCGGCGCACGTCGGGACTCTCGGACGGGGTCGCATGCACCTGCTCCACTGTACGTACCCGGCCGGTCGCGGATTCGGTGCTGTGTCGCTTCTGAGACCTTTCTTGTGTTTACTTCCCGGTATGCAAGCTCTTGCTGTCGTGCTCTTCCCCGTGCTGCTCATGCTGTTCGCATTGGCGATGGAGCGGGTCGAGTCCCGGCTGAGCCGTCTGTCCGTTCGCCAGCAGGAGGTCGAGGAGTTCCTCGACAAGGCGAGCCACGACGACGTCGCCACCCTGGCCAGGGAGGGATTCCCCCACGCTCTCGCCCGGTTCCACCGCCGTCGGCGGCGGGTCCTCGTCATGGAGCTCGACGATGCGGAGTCCGACATGGGAGCGCGCCGCGCGAGCTGATTTCGGGACGCATCGGTAGGATGCGTGGGCGTTGCTGCAGGAACGGCACGACGGCTGTCGTGGTGTCAATCACTCATGCCGAGTGCGCGCACAGTAGACTTCGTTTCCGTACGCGTTGCAGGTGGCCTGTCCGGGCGCCCGTGGACGTCGTGCAGACCCGGCAGCATGACGATGAGAATTTTCCCCAAAGGAGCGCACGTGGACGACGTCCTGGCCAGAGCAGGCATCTTCCAAGGAGTCGAACCCTCGGCGGTTGCGGCGCTGGTCAAAGAGCTTCAGCCGGTCGATTTCCCCCGCGGACATGTCATCTTCAACGAGGGTGAGCCGGGCGACCGCCTGTACATCATCGTCTCCGGCAAGGTGAAGCTCGGCCGCCGCTCGCCGGACGGCCGCGAGAACCTGCTGACCATCATGGGCCCGTCCGACATGTTCGGTGAGCTGTCGATCTTCGACCCGGGCCCGCGCACCTCCACCGCCACGACCGTGACCGAGGTCCGCGCCGTGAGCATGGACCGCGACGCCCTCAAGGCCTGGATCGACCAGCGCCCGGAGATCGCCGAGCAGCTGCTGCGCGTGCTCGCGCGCCGTCTGCGCCGCACCAACAACAACCTGGCCGACCTGATCTTCACCGACGTGCCCGGTCGCGTCGCGAAGGCTCTGCTGCAGCTCGCGCAGCGGTTCGGCACCCAGGAGGCGGGCGCGCTGCGCGTCACGCACGACCTGACCCAGGAGGAGATCGCACAGCTCGTCGGCGCCTCCCGCGAAACCGTGAACAAGGCGCTCGCCGACTTCGCCCACCGCGGCTGGCTGCGGCTCGAGGGCAAGAGCGTGCTCATCTCCGACTCGGAGCGCCTCGCCCGCCGCGCGCGGTAACAACCGTTCCACTAATCGAGGCCGGTGCATCGACGATGCACCGGCCTCGATTGTTCGGGAGGTCAGGCGAAGCTGCGCAGGTACTCGAGCTGGACATTGACCGACTTCTCCGCGACCGGCCACAGCGACGGGTCCACGTCGGCGTACACGTGTTCGACGACGGACCGCGGCGTGGCGTCGTCCCCCAGCACCCGCAGGGCGGCCCGCACCTGGTCGAGCCGCTCCTCCCGATGGGCGAGGTAGCCGCGGGCGATGGTCTCCAGGTCGGGCAGGTCCGGTCCGTGCCCGGGCAGAACGGTGTACCCGTCGCCCAGATCGATCAGCCGGCGCAGCGACCCGAGGTAGTCCCCGAGGTCGCCGTCGGAGTCGTCGAGGACGGTGGTGCCCCGGCCCAGGATGGTGTCGGCGGTGAGTACGCTGCGGTCGTCCTCGACGACGAAGGACAGCGAGTCCGCCGTGTGGCCCGGCGTGGCGAGTACCCGGATGCGCAGCCCGGCCGCCTCGATCACCTCGCCGTCGGCCAGACCCGCTCCCCCGCCGTGCCGGTGCCGGGCGTCCACGGCTCGCACCGCGCTGCCGGTGAGTTCGGCGAACCGTCCGGCGCCGTCGGTGTGGTCGCCGTGCCGGTGGCTGACCAGGGTCAGCGCCACGGGCACCCGGGCGACGCGCGCGAGGTGCGCCTCGTCGAGCGGGCCCGGATCGACCACGACGCACTCGTCGCTGCCGGGGGCCCGCAGGATCCAGGTGTTGGTGCCGTCGAGCGTCATCATCGACGGGTTCTCCGCCAGCACCACCGCGGCACTGGCGGTGACCTGTCGCAGCTGCGCGTACGCGGGGTGAACCAGCGTCATGATCCGGCCTCCTCCGTCGGAAGGTGTGGGGTGCGTCCCACTCTAGATCCGGCTCACCCCGCGCCCGTCAGCGCACCTCGGCGATGATCTCGACCTCGACGGGAGCGCCGAGCGGCAGTTCGGCCACGCCGACGGCGGAGCGGGCGTGCACACCCGCCTCCCCGAACACCTCGCCGAGGAGTTCGGACGCGCCGTTGATCACACCCGGCTGGCCGGTGAAGCCCTCCGCCGAGGCGACGAAGCCCACGACCTTCACGATGCGGACGACGTTGTCGATGCCGACGAGGCCGTCCAGCGCGGCCAGCGCGTTGAGCGCGGCGATGCGTGCCGCGGACTTGGCGTCCTCGGCCGAGACCTCGGCGCCCACCTTGCCGACGAGACCGAGCGTGCCGTCGACGAACGGCAGCTGCCCGGAGGTGTAGACGTGGTCACCGGTGCGGACGGCGGGAACATAGGCGGCGACGGGTGCCGCCACCGGCGGCAGGCTCAGACCCAGTTCGGCGAGCCGCGCCGTCCAGTTCCGCCCCGCGGAATCCTCTGCTGCCACGCGACTCAGCCCTTCGGGCGCTTGAGGTAGGCGACGTGCTGCTCGCCGGTGGGTCCCGGGAGCACCGACACGAGTTCCCAGCCGTCGGCTCCCCACGTGTCCAGGATCTGCTTCGTGGCATGGGTCAGTAGGGGCACCGTCGCGTACTCCCACGTTGTCAATTCGCTCATGTCTCGACCCTATATGCGCACCGGACTTATAGGCTCGACGTCGTGGCATCAACGACTGCTGAACACGAGGTCTGGCCGGCGAAGGCCGCGCAGGCGCGGCTGCACTTCGTCTCGGGCAAGGGCGGTACCGGTAAGTCGACCGTCGCGGGGGCGCTGGCCCTGGCCCTGGCGGCGGGCGGCCGCAAGGTGCTGCTCGTGGAGGTCGAGGGGCGGCAGGGCATCGCGCAGCTGTTCGACGTGCCGCCGCTTCCGCCGGTCGAGACCAAGATCGCCACGACGGACAGCGGCGGCGCCGTGTATGCCCTCGCCATCGACATCGAGACGGCCTTCCTCGAGTACCTGGACATGTTCTACAACCTCGGGTTCGCGGGACGGGCGATGCGCCGGATCGGTGCGATCGAGTTCGCGACCACGCTGGCGCCGGGCCTGCGGGACGTGATCCTCACCGGCAAGATCAAGGAGACCGTGGTGCGTACCGACCGCACCGGCGAACCCGTGTACGACGTGGTCGTGGTGGACTCCCCGCCGACGGGACGCATCGGCAGCTTCCTCGACGTGACCAAGGCGATGGCCGACCTTGCCAAGTCGGGTCCGATCCGGTCGCAGAGCGAAGGTGTGGTGCGGCTGCTGCACTCCGACGAGACGATGGTCCACCTGGTCACGCTGCTCGAGGCGCTGCCGGTTCAGGAGACCACCGACGCGGTGGCCGAGCTGCTCGCCGCAGATCTGCGGCTGGGCACGGTGATCGTCAACCGCACCGCCCCCGACTTCCTACCCGAGGAGATGGTCGACGAGGCCGCCGCCGGCCGGATCGACGCGGAGGCGGTACGCGAGGGGCTCGACCGCGCCGGGGTCGCCCTCGGCGACGAGGACTTCGCGGGTCTGCTGACCGAGACGATCGAGTACGCATCCACCCTGCAGGCGCAGCAGGTCAGCGCCGCCCAACTCGACGAGGTGAACGTGGCACGAATGCATCTGCCCGCGCTGGCGGACGGCGTGGATCTCGGCGGGTTGTACGAACTCGCCGAGCAGCTCGGCGAACAGGGCGTGCGGTGACCGCGCCGCGGGCGCACCACGCGCCCCCGCTCGACGTCCGGTCCATCCTCGCCGACCCCTCGTCGCGCATCATCGTGTGCACCGGTGCGGGCGGGGTCGGCAAGACGACGACCGCGGCGGCGCTGGCCCTGCGTGCGGCCGAGCAGGGCCGCAACGTCGTGGTGCTGACGATCGATCCGGCTCGGCGGCTGGCCCAGGC
Source organism: Rhodococcus sp. 14C212 (assembly GCF_011058195.1). Lineage (NCBI taxonomy): Bacteria > Bacillati > Actinomycetota > Actinomycetes > Mycobacteriales > Nocardiaceae > Rhodococcus > Rhodococcus sp. 14C212. The sequence continues at coordinate 10,909 of NZ_JAALEH010000025.1, forward strand.
ACTGGGCGTGCAGGCCCTCGACAACAGCCCGCAACTCGTGCAGCTGGGACCGGACGCGAAGGGCGAGCTGCACGCGATGATGCTGAACATGCGCCGCACCTTCGACGACATGGTGCTCGAGCACTCGGCACCGGAGAAGGCGCAGCAGATCCTCGACAACCCCTTCTACCAGACGGTGGCCTCGTCGTTCTCCGGCACGCAGGAGTACATGGCGATGGAAAAGCTCGGGCAGCTCGCGGCGAGCGACACGTGGGATCTGATCGTGGTCGACACCCCGCCGTCGCGGAACGCGCTGGACTTCCTCGATGCACCGCAGCGGCTCGGGGCATTCCTCGACGGGCGGATGATCCGATTGTTCACCGCGCCGGGCCGCGGGCTCGGGCGGCTGGTCACGGGCGCGATGGGCCTGGCCCTCAAGGCGGTCTCGACGATCGTCGGCAGCCAGATGCTCTCGGATGCCTCGGCTTTCGTGCAGTCCCTCGATTCGATGTTCGGCGGGTTCCGGGAGCGGGCGAACCGCACGTATCAGTTGCTGCAGCAGCCGGGCACCCACTTCATGGTGGTGGCCGCGGCCGAACCGGATGCGCTGCGCGAGGCGTCGTTCTTCGTCGAGCGGCTCTCCGAGGACCGCATGCCGCTCGCGGGTCTGATCCTCAACCGCACGCATCCCACACTGTGCCCGCTGCCGGCCGATCACGCCCTGACCGCGGCGGATCTGCTCGAGGAGCAGGGCCGGAAGGAGGACGCGCCGACCGAGGCCGTGCTCCGGGTCCATGCTCATCGGGCGGTGACGGCGAAACGAGAGCTGCGGCTGCTGGCCCGGTTCACGAGCGCGCACCCGCGGGTGCCGGTCGTCGGCGTGCCGTCGCTGCCGTTCGAGGTCTCGGACCTCGAGGCACTGCGCGCCGTCGCCGATCAGATGACCCGCGAGGCATAACCTCGCGGGTCTCGGGGGCGCGCGGTCAGACGGCGTTCTGGTGCTGGCGCTGCGCTTCGAAGAAGTCGGCCCAGGAGTCGACTTCGGGGTGCTGCTTGAGCAGCGCCCGGCGCTGACGTTCGGTCATCCCGCCCCACACGCCGAATTCGACGCGGTTGTCGAGGGCGTCGGCGCCGCACTGCAGCATCACCGGGCAGTGCCGGCAGATGACTGCGGCCTTGCGCTGGGCGGCGCCGCGGACGAACAACTGATCGGGGTCCACTTCTCGGCATCGGGCTTTCGATACCCATGCGATGCGTGCTTCTGCTTGGTCTACGTCGAGCCGGGCCGTCGGGGTGGTCATGTGCATTCAGTTGCCCCTTACTCTCCGAACGCCGTGTCACGGGTCCTGGAAGGCGCGCAGAATCGACGGCGTAGCACGACGGATCTGCACCACATTCCTATTCAGGTGTTATCTGCATCACACTGAGGACTCAATCTAGGTAAAGACTTCCCCGCGCGCAAGGTGGAGAAACACTTTTCTGGTACGCCCGTGCATCACTGCACGTCGGAGGGCTTTTGCCAGCGCAACGCGCACACGGGAACGCGTGCGCCGGGGCCTGCGCCCCGCGGTGGCACGTACTGTGTAACCGTGTCGATCGGAAAAACGGTGGCGAAGCTCGCAGGATGCACGGCACTGGGCGGAGTCCTGCTGGCCGGTGTGATGTTCCCGGCGGCCGGAGGCTTCGGCTACGTGTCGAACCGCGCCGCGGACACGGTGGACAACAGTTCCGCCGAACTCGTCGAGGGCGTGGTGCCGGCGGTCACCACGATGACCGATGCGGCGGGCACCCCCATCGCCTGGCTCTACGACCAGCGCCGGTTCGAGGTGCCGAGCGACCGGATCTCCAACGAGATGAAACTCGCCATCGTCTCCATCGAGGACAAACGCTTCGCCGAACACCAGGGTGTGGACTGGCAGGGCACCATCCGCGCCTTCCTCACCAACACCACCAGCGGTCAGGTCGAGCAGGGCGCGTCCACGATCGACCAGCAGTACGTGAAGAACTACCTGCTCCACGTGGTCGCCAAGACCGACGCCGAGCGGCGCGCGGCGATCGAGACGACGCCCGCACGCAAGATCCGGGAGATCCGGATGGCGCTGACGCTCGACGACGAGCTGACCAAGGACGAGATCCTCACCCGCTACCTGAACCTCGTGCCGTTCGGGAACGGGTCCTTCGGCGTGCAGGACGCCGCCCAGACGTACTTCGGCATCGACGCGAAGGATCTGAACGTCACCCAGTCCGCGATGCTTGCCGGCATGGTGCAGTCCAGCTCCGCGCTGAACCCGTACACCAATCCGGACGGCGTGCTGGCGCGACGCAACGTCGTGCTCGACACGATGATCCAGAACATCCCCGAGCGCGCCGCCGAGATCCGGGCCGCGAAGGAGCAGCCGCTCGGCGTCCTGCCCGAGCCGAAGACCCTGCCGCGCGGCTGCATCGCGGCGGGCGACCGCGGGTTCTTCTGCGAGTACGCCCTGCAGTACCTGGCCGAGGCCGGGTTGTCGCGCGAGCAGATCGACAAGGGCGGATACCTGATCCGCACCACGCTCGACCCCGAGATCCAGAACTCGGTCAAATCGTCCCTGGACAAGTTCACCAGCCCGACCGTCGACGACGTCGCGACGGTGATGAACGTGATCCGGCCCGGGGAGGATTCGCACCGCGTCCTGGCGATGGGGTCGAGCCGCGTGTACGGCCTCGACGGCGGGGCCTCGCAGACGGTGCAGCCGCAGCCGTACTCGCTGACCGGTCACGGCGCCGGCTCGGTGTTCAAGATCTTCACCGTCGCCGCGGCGATGGAGAAGGGCCTCGGCACCAGCGCCGTGCTGGACGTGCCGTCCCGCTACAACGCCCGCGGCCTCGGCGACGGCGGTGCCCCCGGCTGCCCGCCGGCCACCTACTGCGTCGAGAACGCCGCCCCGTACCCGGCGAAGCTGTCGGTGCCGGACGCGCTCGCGCAGTCCCCCAACACCGCCTTCGTCAAGCTGATCGAGGCCACCGGTGTGGACGCGGTCGTCGACATGTCGGTGCGGCTGGGCCTGCGCTCGTACGCACAGCCCAACACGTCCGGCTTCGGCGAGCAGAGCATGGTCGAGATGCAGAAGGCCCAGCACCTCGGCTCGTTCACCCTCGGTCCCACCTGGGTGAACCCGCTGGAGCTGTCGAACGTCGCCGCCACGCTGGCGTCGCACGGCAAGTGGTGCCCGCCGACGCCGATCGACGCCGTGTTCGACCGCGACGGCAAGCCCGTGCCGATCACCCAGCAGGCGTGCGAGCAGGTCGTCGAACCGGGTCTGGCCGACACCCTCGCCACCGCCCTGAGCAAGGACACCGCGGGCGGCGGTACGGCGTCCGGCGCGGCCGGCTCGGTGGGCTGGAACCTGCCGGTGGCGGCGAAGACCGGAACGACCGAGTCGCACATGTCGTCGGCGTTCGTCGGATTCACGAACAACCTGGCCGGGGCGGTCTACACCTACGGCGACTCCCCCACGCCGGGGCAGATCTGCAGCGGACCCGTGCGCCCGTGCTACGACGGCAATCTGTTCGGCGGCACCGAGCCGGCCCGCACCTGGTTCACGGCACTGCTGCCCGTCGCGAACAAGTTCGGGCCCACCGAGTTGCCGCCCGCGGACCAGAAGTACGTGCGCGGAGCCGGCAATGCCCAGGTGCCCAACGTCGTGGGCCTGAACCGTCAGCAGGCGAGCCAGCGGCTGATCGACGCCGGCTTCCAGGTGACGGAGACGACGGTCAAGGCGGAAGGCCGCAGCGGCACCGTCGCCTCGGTCTCCCCGTCCGGGTCGGCCGTCCCGGGGTCCACGGTGACGATCTTCATCAGCGACGGCTCGGTGCGCGCGGCGCCCCCCAGCCCGAGCGCGACCCCCGGCCGGCCGACCGAGAGCCAGGTGCCGGACACGACGGTGCCGGCCGCGCCGGCACCCATCCCGGGACGATGACCCTCGCCGCCCGGTCGCGCGACGACCGGGCGGCGTCTTCGTCTACAGGCGCGACTTGACGGCGGCGGACAGGCGCTTGCCGTCGGCCTTCCCCGCGGCGATCGCGGTCGCCGCCTTCATGACCTGACCCATCTGCCGCGGCCCGGGCCGCTCCCCGATCTCCTCGGCGACCTGCGCGATGGCGGTGTCCGCGACGTCGGCGAGCTCGGCGTCGTTGAGCGGCGTCGGCAGGTACCCGTCGATGATGCGGGCCTCGGCGTGCTCCTTCGCCGCCAGTTCGCCGCGACCGTTCTCGGTGTACACCTCGGCGGCCTCGCCGCGCTTCTTCGCCTCGCGCGCGAGCACCTTCACGACATCCTCGTCGGTGAGCTCGCGCGCGTGCTTGCCGGCGACCTCTTCGGTCTGGATGGCGGCGAGCAGCATGCGCAGCGTGCTGGTGCGCAGCGGATCCTTGTCCTTCATCGCGGCCGTGAGGTCGGCGCGGAGCGTGGACTTGAGCGAGGATGTGGTGTCGGACATGCCTCGACGCTACGCGGCGCCCTGCGAACCCGTGCGCGGACGAGCCCCGGCGGTACGCTGGAGACGTGCCTGACGTTCCCATTCTTCGACGTGCCGCGATCGGCGCGGCCGGTGCCGCAGTCCTGGGCCTCGGCTACGCGACGCTCATCGAGCGCAACGCCTTCGCCCTGCGGGAGGTGACGCTCCCGGTCCTTGCGCCGGACGCCTCGACGCTGCGCGTGCTGCACCTGAGCGACATCCACATGACGCCCGGGCAGCGGCTCAAGCAGAACTGGCTCCGCGAACTCGATCGCCTCGAGCCCGACCTCGTGGTCAACACCGGCGACAACCTTGCGCATCCGAAGGGGGTCCCCGCCGTCGTGCAGGCGCTCGGCGGCCTGCTCGCCCGGCCGGGGCTGTTCGTCTTCGGCAGCAACGACTACTTCGGGCCCCGGGTGAAGAACCCGCTGAAGTACTTCGACCGCGACCACGAGCGAGTGCACGGCGTGCCGCTGCCCTGGAGCGATCTGCGCGCCGCGTTCAGCGAGCGCGGCTGGCTCGATGTCACCCACGTGCGACGCGAACTCGAGATCGCCGGGGTGCGCATCAGCGCGGCCGGTGTCGACGATCCGCACATCGACCGGGACCGATACGACACCGTCGCGGGCCCGGCGAACCCGGCGGCGGATCTGCGGCTGGGGCTGACCCACTCGCCCGAACCGCGCGTGCTGGACCGGTTCGCGGACGACGGCTACGACCTCGTGATGGCGGGCCACACCCACGGTGGCCAGCTGTGCCTGCCGCTGGTCGGCGCGCTGGTGACCAACTGCGGGCTGGACCGGTCCCGGGTCAAGGGCGTGTCGCGCTGGGGCTCGCACATGCGGCTGCATGTGTCGGCGGGCATCGGCACGTCGCCGACCGCGCCCGCCCGGTTCTGGTGCCGGCCCGAGGCGACGCTGCTGACGCTGATCCCGGCCCCGCGCGAGCAGGCTCGCAGCACCGCGGACGCGGGTACCCGGAGCACGTTTTCACCGCACTGACCAGGCGATTTAACCGTCACACCGATCGTGCTGTAAGCTGACCGAGGTTCGAAACGGGGTGTGGCGCAGCTTGGTAGCGCGCTTCGTTCGGGACGAAGAGGTCGTGGGTTCGAATCCCGCCACCCCGACTCGTGAAGGACCTGATCGGGGCCCCTTCTCCGCACGGAGAAGGGGCCCCGATCCCGTTCTCCGGGCCTCGGCACGCCGCGCCGGACGCGATCGTGAAGTACGGTGAGCAGACCGGCACGTTTCCCGCCTCGAGCGCCCGGCTCGACGCCTCCCGGTGACAAGTCGGCCTCCACGAGGCCGCGCAAGGAGCGTCGCATGACGCACGACCACTCCGTACCGTCGCGACGCCCCCCTGCTCGATTCCCCACCCCGACCCAGACTCCCCGCGTCCTGCTCCGGCCGAGCTCGGCACCACCGTCACCGATCGACGGCTCCTGGTTCCCCTGGACCGCGAACCTCACCGACGAGCTGGACGAACTGATATCCGCGCTCACCCTGCGACTCGGCCCCGTTGCCCGGGTCTGCTTCGACTGGAACGCCCTGCAGATATCGCGAAAACGAATCGACGAGTTCGACCTCGACTCCGGCGGTATCGCACTGCGCGAGCCGGCACCCGGACAACCACCGCACACGATGTACTTCCTCGGGTGCAACGGCACACAACTCGTGCTGGTGCTCCTGTCGCCCGACACCGAGCCCGATCACGCCTTCGGCATCATGCGCACGCTGGCGGATTCGTAGTTCCGGCCGGCGACGTCGGCTCACCCCGATGTCCGACCGTCCCCGGAGTCCAGTGTTGCCCTCAAGCCGGAAAAGAAGAGGTCGAGGCCGCGCTCGAATTCGGCGGCGCCGTCGTAGGAGGCCAGTATCGGCGCGAGACGGCGCAGGAGCGGGAATTCGTCGACCGGTAGGCGATGCAGTCCCAGGCGGAGCAGGTCGTCGGACTCCTCGGGCCGCTCGACGAGTTCCTGCAATTCGTCGAGGACGTGACCGTGGAGGAATCCGAACAAGGCCCGGTAGACGTGCAAAGCATCGGCCGCGGAGAAGCCGGCCCGGGTGAGCAAGGTCAGGACGCCTTCGAGCGGGCGCAGTGTACCGAGAGGCCGCAGCGCGAGGGGTGTGGCCAAGGGGCGGATGACCAGCAACGGAACCACGTGTGGGTGGTCGAGGGCCAGTCGACGGAAATCCTTTGCGACCGTCCGCAGTTGATCTTCCCAGTCACCGTCCCGGGGGTCGACGGACAGTTGCTCGAGGACGATTTCGGCGACTCCGTCGAGGAGGGCGGCCTTGTTCGGCGCGTGGCGGTAGAGGGTCATCGGATCCCGGCCGAGAGCCTTGCCGAGGCGGCGCATCGAAAGCCCCTCGACGCCGTCGCGATCGATGATCGCGAGCGCAGACGCAAGGATCAATTCCCGGGTTCGAATGTTCCCGCCGGACCTGCCGTCGTCGGATCCGATCGAGCGGCCCGCAGGAACTTTCGGCATCACGGACTCCTCTCCGTTCGTCCCCACTGTAGTCCTATGCCGTAGGTCTACAGTGTTGACACCTCGAGGGCCTGGGGTGTTGACTGGGTCCACACCCCAGGCCCCGGAGGCCGCCATGATCAACGTCCTGCGACCGCACGCCCTGCTCGCCGCCGTGCCCTGCGGGCCGGGAGAGCCGAACGACAGCAGGCGAGAACGCGACTCCATGGGGTACGCCGTGGCAAGCCGCCGCAACCCCTGTTGATTCAGTCCTGCCGTGTGGGGCCGAATTCGGCATCGCACGTTGCGGACTCGAGGCGAAAGAACACGATGGCGATCTCCGACATCAAGGAATACGCGCACCTCACCGCGGAAGACGTCGAGGCGCTCAGCATCGAGCTGAACGAGATCCGCCGGGATGTCACCGAGTCGCTCGGCGCGGCGGACGCCGCCTACATCCGGCGCACGATCGCGTTCCAGCGTGCACTGGATGTCGCTGCACGGCTGATGATCTGCGCCAGCAGGGCTCGGGCCGGGTGGGTTCTCGGGGTGACAGCCCTCGCTGTGGCCAAGAGCGTGGAGAACATGGAAATCGGTCACAACGTCTCGCACGGGCAATGGGACTGGATGAACGACCCGGAAATCCACTCCACCACGTGGGAATGGGACATGGCCGGGCTCTCCTCGCAGTGGCGGTACTCCCACAACTACCGCCACCACGTCTTCAACAACGTCGTCGGCGTGGACGACGACCTCGGCTTCGGCGTCATCCGGATCACCCGCGACCAGCCTTGGCAGCCGGGGAATCTGGCGCAACCGCTGCGAAACCTGCTGTTGGCAATTACATTCGAATGGGGGATCGCACTGCACGGTCTGCATTCCGCGAACGAGCACGCCGGCAGCGAGGCCGAGATGACCGTCCACAGGCGAGCACTGACGGGAAAGGTTGTCCGCCAATCGCTGAAGGACTACCTGGTCTTCCCCGCTCTCAGCGGTCGTCGCTGGCGGCGTACCCTGACGGCCGATCTGGTCGCGAATCTGCTCCGGAACCTGTGGTCGTACGTGGTGATCTTCTGCGGGCACTTTCCTGACGGCGCCGAGAAGTTCACCCTCGTCGAGCTCGAGCACGAGACAAAGGCGGAATGGTATCTCCGGCAGATGCTCGGAAGCGCCAATTTCCGCGCGGGCGCGGTGATGGCTTTCCTGAGCGGTAACCTCTGCTACCAGATCGAGCATCACCTGTTCCCGGATCTCCCCAGCAACCGCTACGCAGAGATCTCCGGGAAGGTCCGGGCGCTGTGCGACAAGTACGATCTGCCGTACACCACCGGTTCGCTCGTCCGGCAGTACCTTCTGACGTTGCGCACCATCCACAAGCTCGCTCTGCCTGATCGATTCCTGCGGGCGACCTCCGATGACGCCCCGGAAACCGCCTCCGAGCTGAAGTTCCGCTCCCCGGCTACCGCGCCGGTCGTTCCGCCGGCGGCCCTTCGGCCCGGCCGTCGGGCAGTTCCGCGGACCTTGCACCTCGACCGGCGCAACCGCCGGTGAGGGACGGACTCCACCCGGCAACGGGTTGATCCCCCGGGGGTGGGGCCACGGAAGAGCACGTGGCAAGGATAGCCTGCCCTCATGAACAAGCTCAGACACCTCGGCCGCCTCACCGCCGCGACCCTGCTCGTCACCTTCACGGTCGCGGCGTGCGGCGGCGCCGCCGAGTCGACCCGCGACACCGGCGCCGGCAACGCCGACGTCGCCACCGGCGGCCGGCTGTTCGCCACCGCCGACGCGGAGACGGCGAAGCTCGGCAGCGACGCGGCACCCGGACAGTTTCCCCGTGTCGTCACCCACGCTCTCGGCGAGACGGAGATCGCGGCCAAGCCGCAGCGCGTCGTCGTGCTCGACGGCGGCGAACTCGACGACGTCCTCTCCCTCGGCCTCACGCCCGTGGGCATCGCGAGTCCCGAGGGCGCGGCGGAGCAGCCGTCGTACCTCGCGGACCGGCTCGCCGGTGTCGCTGACGTGGGCACGATCAACAACCTCGATCTCGAGGCCATCGGCACGCTGCGGCCGGATCTGATCGTCGGCAGCAAGCTCCGCGCGGACAAGATGTACCCGCAGCTGTCCGCCATCGCCCCGACCGTGTTCTCGATCCGGCCCGGTTTCCCGTGGAAGGAGAATTTCCTGCTCGTCGCGGACGCGCTGGGCGAGGAGGAGAAGGCCGAGTCGGTCCTCAACGCCTACCAGACCCGCGCCGACGAGGTGCGGGACTCGATCCAGGGCGATCCGAGCATCTCGCTCGTGCGGTTCATGTCCGGCAAGATCCGCCTGTACGGGAACCTCTCGTTCATCGGCGTCATCCTGCAGGACGTCGGGCTGCGCCGTCCGCCGATCCAGGACATCGAGGAACTTGCGGCCGAGGTCAGCCCGGAAACGATCACGGAGGCGGACGGCGACCGGATCTTCTACTCGAGCTACGGCAGAGAAACCGACGAGGCGGCCGTCGTCGGCGGCCCGCTGTGGTCGAGCCTCACAGCCGTGCAGCAGGGGCGCGCCGTCGCGGTGAGCGACGAGACATGGTTCCTCGCACTCGGCCCGACCGGCGCGATGCTCGTTCTCGACGACCTCGAGCGATTGCTCGCACGGCAGTAACCGACATCGGCGTCAGATCGTCACCTCGTCGCGCCAACGGGTCAGCAGCGCGGCGTCACCGAACACGTCGAACCGGTCGAGGGAAGCCCGGTTCCACAGGAGGAGCAACAGATCCGACGCCGGCCCGCGGACTGCGACGTCCCCCTCGGCGTGGGTGTGGACGACGGAAGGTTCGTCGGCATCGAAGGTGATCGACCATTCGCCCTCGCCCGCGGCGAGGGCGGGGTCGGTCGCATGCAGGTGCATCGTCTTCCCCGACCAGGACGGCGACCCGGCACTCCCCGCCCCGGCAAGGGCACGGAACGGGAGCAGCACCCCGAAGAGTTCGTCGATGCCCTCAACGGCCAGTGCGGTGTCGACGGGCGTGGTGCCCTCGCCCGTGGCGAGCTCGGCGTCGATCCGGTGCAGCGCAGTTTCGACCGCCATGCGACGGACCCAGAACGAAGCCGGTTGCGGTCCGGCGAAGGTCTGCTCGTCCGCGTGCGGATCGGCCGACTGCACGGCCTCCGTCAACTCCTCGAGTCCGTCCCGCACCCATGCAAGGACGGCGGCCCCGCCCGGAGCGGGTGGGATCTCGGTGCGACCGCCGGTCCACAACCAGGCCGCCGCGTTCCGGTGCACTCGGCCGACGTGCCCGAGAAGCCGCTCGACAGACCAGCGCGGGCAGGTCGGGACCGGCCGGTCGAGCCGGCCTTCGCCGGCGGCGAGCAGCCGCTCGGTGTCCGCGCGCAACAACGCCGGATAGGAGGCTCGATCCATCCCTCGATTATGGGTGGCTCCCCCGTCGCGCCGAAGCCCCGGCGCGCCGGGCTGGGACCGCGCGGTCAGCGGGCCGTCTCGCGCACTCGCAGTGTCACCACGTCGAGGGGGTCGCCGACGTCCGAGAGCCCGTCGGATTTGCGGGCGGTGACGGCCCCGAACTCGACCGTCTCCACGCCGTGGGTGCCGGCGAAGGCGTACAGGCCGTAGGTGCCGTTTGCCGCACTGTCGCTCACCGTGAAGGCGATTCGCTCCTCGCGGGTCTCCCCCGGTGCCAGATCGACGTCGATCGGGCCCAGGACCGGTTCGCCTTCCTCGCCGTTCGGACGGACCGCACTGCCCCACACCTGACCCGTGTAGGGCGCGTCGCCTGGTGCTTCGACGAGCATGGTGGCTTCGATCACCCCGCCCGAGGCGGGCAGCGTCGTGGCCGTGTCTGCCGTGAGCGAGACGCGTACGGGAAGATCCGTCCGGGGAACGTCGGGGCGGGTCGACGACGGGGACCCGTCGCCGATCTCCGGCCAGCCGTTGGCCCACACGATCCGGTCGATCATGCCCTCCCGTCGCTGGGCACCGCTGGGCAGCTGGAGATCGTCGCGGGGAATCGCGTGGTAGACGATCCAGTCGTCGCCGGCGTCGTCGGTCACCACCGTGTTGTGCCCGGGTCCCGCCCACGGATCACTGCCGGCCAGGATGAGCGCGCCGCCACCGCCGTCCAGGTCGTCCCCCTTGCGGTCGACGTACGGGCCGGTCAACGACTCGGACCGGCCGACGAGCACCCGGTAGGCGGTGTCGGCGCCGTTGCAGCAGTGACCGGAGGAGAGGAACAGGTAGTAGTAGCCGTCGCGGTATTCGACGTGCGGCCCCTCGAAGCGTTCGTCCGCGACCCGGACCGGTTCGCCTGCGGGCGCGGTTCCGTCCGCTGCGAGCGGGATGGCGTAGACGCCCTTGAAGTTCCCGACGAACATCGTCCTCGTCGTGCCGTCGTCCCACACGAACGGATCGATCGTGCCCTGGACGCCGACGTCCTCGGCACAGAACACGGGACGGCCCAGGTCGGTCCACGGGCCGGCCGGTCCGGGTGCGGTGGCGAGGCCGATGCACGGATTCGCCCCGTCCGGCAGCGCGTAGTAGAGGCTGTACCCGGTGTCCGACTCGATCACGTGGGGAGCCCAGACGTAGTTGTTCTCCGGATGCCATCCGGGAATCTCGGAGAACACGTCGTCGACGTACATCCAGTCCGTGAGGTCGAAGGACTTGAAGACGGACATCCCCCGTAGTCCCCGGCCGTCTCCCCAGTCGTCGCCAGTGGTGTACATGTAGTACGCCCCGTCGGGCGCCCGCACGATACTGGGGTCGGCCGCGACGGGCTCGACGATCGGGTTCGCCGCGGCGGGTGGTGCCGGCGCGATCAGGAACGCGAGCAGCGACATCGCCGCCGCGACGGACCCACGACGGACGTGGCGTCGAGCCGCGTGTGTGCCGCCCGCTTTCTTCCCCGTCTCGAACTTCCGCACGTCGCTCCCACCGTCGACTCACATGGAACGGGGCCAATGTATACGGATGTGACTGGTGTGAGAGTTGTGAACGACGGAAGCGGCCGGATCGAAACCGAACCGTGCCCTCGGCACGTAGCGGGAACCCACTCCCGCGGCCCCTACACCGGCGGCAGCAGCCGGTCCAGGAAACCGTTGCTGAACACACGGTGCGGGTCGTGCCGATCGAACGACGCGCGCGCCGCGTCCCAGTCCTCGTCGGCGAGCAGCCCGGTGCGGTACATCGCGGGGATCGTCTCGCCGAGGAACCGTGGATCCCGGTGTCCCCCTTGCTCGTCGAACGCCCAGCCCTTCGACCACTCGGACCGGAAGGTGCCGTAGTCACCGGAGTAGTGGTCGGCCATCCACTGCTCCATCTCCCGGAAGAAGGCGGACTGTCCCGCGGTGCCGGGGATGGAGACGACGTTCATCCAGATGGCGGTGTCCCAGTCGGGCCGATCGGGGCGGGGACGCACGGGCGACAGATTCGGCGCTCCCGCCGAATCGACGAGCACCTCCGACTGGTCGTCGACGGTGCACAGTCGCACCTCGAACGGCATGTTGACCGGATACTGCCCGAGCGAGGCGTAGTAGGTCATCCGCTCGTGCAGCCAGGTGGTGAACTCATGGACGACGCGGGCGATGTTCGAGCGCCGCGTGACGACGACCCCGCCGCCGGCGATGACGCGCAGCGTGGTGGCCCGCAGGTAGAACAGCAGGTCCTTCGACCAGCCCCACAGGTCGGCGGTGCCGGTGGCGGCGAGACCGGCGGCGACGGCCCCGAACTGACCGGCACCGAAGGCCGGGGTGGCAGCCTGCATCCCGCTCGCCACCTGGCCGAGAGGGGTGGTGACCTCCTCGGGGATGCTGTCGGAGAAGAAGTAGTTGTACGGGCCGTGCACCTCGCGCGCGGTCGATGGCTTCTCGGGGCACACCGACCAGATCTTCAACCATGGCGTCTCGGTGAAGGGGAACCAGATCGCCTCGACCCGGCCGGACTCCTCGACGAACCGCTCGAAGGTGCGGCCCGGGGAGCCGGCCGGGGCGAACAGTTCCTGCCACGGTACGTCGGTGAAACTCCGGCAGCGCAGCCGGTAGTTGGCCCCGGCCTGCAGGGTCACCGAGGTGACGAAGCTGCGGCCCAGGTGGGCGAGCAGGGGCGTGATCTCGGGTTCGGACCGACGGAACTCGCGCAGTTCGTAGGCGCCGGCGGCGGCGTTCCACACGACGGCGGTGAGGGCGACGACGAGGTTCGACAGCGAACCGAACGACTGGCCGGGGATCGCCCGCTCCCCCGCCGCCGGATAGGTGGCGCCGTGCGCGCCGATCGACAGCGCGCCCGCGATGGTGATGTCGCCGATCGCGGGGGCATTGGCCCAGCCGAGGCCGTGCTGTTCGAGCGCGGTGAGGATCGACTCGATGTCCGCGCCCGCGCCGGCGGTGACGGTGGCGGGCGTTCCCGCGGGATCGACGGTGACGGCATTCAGGTGCGCCATCGTGTCGATCAGCACGATCTTCTCGACACTCTCGCCGGGCACGACGGTCAGCGGGCTCCAGCTGTGCATCGTGCCGCGCGGCCGGACGCGGTAGCCGTGGGCGCGGGCCCAGTCGGCGATGCGCACGACGTCGTGCGCATCGCGTGCGGTGGCGGTCCACACCGCGTCGAAGCGGATCGTCCGGGCCCAGTTCTCGAAGCGCTGCTGGGCCAGCGGGATGTCCGCGGGGAACTCCGGCGGTGCCGGAATGGTGGCGCGCGGATCACCGACCGGGACCGCGCCGGCGGGTTTCCAGGCGAGACCGGTCAATCCGACGGCACCGGCGGCGCCGAGAAAGCCTCGTCGGCTGAGGGTCGTGGTCGAGGCGGGGTCGCCGTTCGTCCGGGCATCGCGGGGGTCCACCGGGCTGGGCTCCGATCTGGCGAGGGGCAGAAACAGGGCAAAAATAGAACAAGTTCTCTTTCGATGCCAGTGGTTCCGTAATGCGCCGCCGTCCACCGCCGGAGCGAGGACGTAGGACCCTAGCCCCGGGCCCCGTCACGGGCAGACGGTGACAGGGTGCCGTCGCACGGCGGTGACAGGGTGCCGTCGCACGGCGGTGACAGGGTGCCCCGGCGCGACGGGACCGACTCGTTACGGCCGGCCGCCGATGAACGGACAGGCCCGGAAGGGAACGCCATGACGTCTACCACGATCGATACCGGCGTGTACGTCTCGTCCGACCCGCCGTGGCGCGAGGTGCGGATCATCACGGCGCTGGCGAGGTATGGCGGGCTGACGTCGCTGTTCGTCTGGGACCATTTCCAGGAGTTCTACCCGACCGCCCTGTGGGACAGGACCTTCACCCGTTTCAGCGATCAGGTGTCGAGCCCGCACGAGGTGTTCGACTACCAGACCCTCCTCGGGGCACTGGCGGCCCATGCGGGGAGGATGCGGCTCGGGGTGGCAGTGAGTGAGCCGATCCGGCGCCACCCGGTGCTGCTCGCTCAGGCCGCCCTGACCCTGGCGCATCTGACCAAGCGCGCACCCATCCTCGGCCTGGGCTCCGGGGAGCGAATGAACACCGAACCGTACGGGCTGTCACAGGCACACCCCGTCGAACGACTCGGCGAAGCCCTGCAGATCGTCCGCCGCTGCCTCGACTCGCACGGCCCGTTCGACTTCGACGGCACGCACTTCCATCTGGACGGTGCGGTGATGGACCTGCAGGCCCCAGCCGGGCGCACCCCGGAGATCTGGATCGCCGCCCACGGACCCCGGATGCTGCAGTTGACCGGGCGCTACGGCGACGGGTGGCTGCCGATGACCATCGCGCTGCGCACCCCGGACGAGTACGCGGCGAAGCTGGCGCGCATCCGTACCGCCGCCGCCGAGGCCGGCCGCGACCCCGACCGGATCGTGCCGGCGTTGGTGGCCTACGTCCTCGTCGCGCCCACACAGAAGCGGGCGCAGGCGATGCTGCACAGCCGGATGATGCGGTACTGGACGCTGCTGTTCTCTGCCGAGCACTGGGCCGCGGCCGGCGCGGTACATCCCTTCGGGCCGGAGTTCCGCGGCTCGGTCGACGTGATCCCGGAACGCTACGACCGGGCCCGGTGGGAAGAGGCGCTCGCGGCGGTGCCCCCCGAGGTCACCGAATACGGATTCCTCGTCGGCACACCGGGCCGGATCACTGCGCGGCTGCGGGAGTTCGGGGAGGCCGGGCTGCGGCATGTGGTGCTCGGCACCACGTCGTCCTACCTGTCGCTGCAGGACTGGGCATTCACGGCGCCCGCCGTGCATCGCATCGCCGCGTCGCTGCGCAGGTGAGCACCTCGAGGACCTACACCCCGACGGCTTCCCGCAGGAGTTCCGGCGCGCCGTCGATCGACCACACCGCTATCGCGACCGCGGCGATCGTCAGCCCTGGACCGAGGATCGCCAGTTCGAAGGCGCCGCCGGCGCGGATGGCAAGGAACCCGGGCATCCTGATCTCCCACCAACGCTCGCCGCGCCACGGCACGAACGGCGCGAGGAACGGTATGCCCTCCTTGGTGACGGCGTCGCCCAGGCAGTGCGTCGCACACCCCAGCGCCACCGCCACCCCGAGGCCCACCGAACCGACCTCGCCGGGGAACCAGTTCCACATGAGCACCGACAGCACCGCCGAGGTGGCGGTCACCACGAGCCAGCCGTTGCGCTTGGCCCATCCGTCCGCGAGCCCGCGCAGCGCCAGGCCGAGCGTGACGAACAGGACGGCGACGACCGCGACGCGGTCGAACCGGGCGACGAGCGTGGAAACCCCCGCCCCCAGCAGGCCTGCGAACAGGGCCGTGTGCGTCAGCGTGCGATGCCCGCCGCGACGGCTGCGGTCGCGGCGGCCCTTGGTGAGCGTGTAGTAACCGAGCGAGAGGTTGTCGATGCCGCGCGCCGCGACCTGACTCACCGGCCCGAAGGACCGCGCGACCGTCGACTGGGGCGTGTCGAGATCCGGCAGGAGGGCCGAACCGGCGCAGACCGCGGCGAACGCGAACGTCTCGGCCGTGGATGTAGGCCCGCCCCACTCGCGGGGCAGCACGTCGGCGACGAGGAGGCCGACCAGCGCCCCGGACACCGCGTGGGTGGGACCCATGACCATCGCTGCAGGCACCTTTCGATCGGAGAACGAACCGATGTCAACGTAGCAACCACATCCGACACTTCAGTAACACAGGTGTTCGATCGCCCGGCACACGAAGGGCCACCCGCGGGATCGGGTGGCCCTCACGCACGCGACGGCTCAGGCGAGCTGCGCCTGCCACATCCAGTGCGTCTGTTCGAGGCCGGCGGTCTGGGCGATGAGCAGATCCTGCGTGACCGGGTCCGCCTCGTCCGTCGCCGCGATGCGCTCGCGCAGGCGTCCGATGACGGCCGCGAGGTTGTCGGTGATCACCGCGACGACCTGCTCGTCCTTGGTCCAGCCTGCGCCGAAACCCGTGGTGCCGGAGTCCTGGGCGACGGTGGTGGCCCGGCCGTCCGGGCTGACGCCGATAGCCGTGAGGCGCTCCGCCACCTCGTCGGTGTAGGTGCGGGCGGCCGTGACGATCTCGTCCAGCGCGAGATGCAGGCTGCGGAACTGCGGGCCGACGACGTTCCAGTGCGCCTGCTTGGCGATCAGGCTCAGGTCGATCATGTCGACGAGGGTGCCCTGTAGAGCGTCCCCGGCGACCTTCTGCTGGTCCGGGTTCAACGTGCTGGTGATCGGTCCGGTCATGATCGGAGCTCCTATCCGTGTCGATGTGCCTCCCGGCGGCGACGGACGTCGCGCGCCGGCCGTCCTTCGGACATACTCCCCCGCTTCAACGCCCGACGCGGTGGCCGAGTTCCGCGCGGCCGCAGGCAACGAAGTGGACACGGGATCCCTTCGGCCCGGAGTGTCCGTGGCAGCGGCGGCCGCGCGGGCGGATGATGGAGGAAGAATCCGTATCGAGGGAGGACAGAGTGATGCAGACGGTCATCGTGTGGATACTGGCCACCCTCCTCTACTGGTGGGGCATACTCTGACGGGAGGTCAGGCCCGGCCCGCCCGCACGCCCTCCTCGACCTTCTTGCCGAGGTCGGCGTCGACGTTCGACCAGTATTCGAAGATCCGCTCGTACAACACCGCCGCGGTCCCCCCGAGGATGTGGCCGACGATGTTGCCCACCAGCCGCTCACGGGCCGCGTCGTCGAGCACCTCGCGGACCAGTGTGCCGGCCCGACCGAAGTCGTCGTCCTCGGCATGCCGGACGTAGCCGGCCCGCACCGCCTCGGTGCCGAACTCCCACACGCCTTCGTCGCCGGCGGCCTGCGGGTCGGCGTGCGGGCCGCCGAAGCTGTTCGGCGCATACACCGGGGTGCCGGGGTCGTTGAACGAGTACCGCATGGCGCCGTCCTTGGAATACGAGTTCACCTCGTCCTTCGGCGCGTTGACGGGCAGCTGCGCGTGGTTCGCGCCGATGCGATAGCGGTGCGCGTCGGCGTAGGAGAACACGCGGCCGAGCAGCATCTTGTCCGGCGACAGGCCGATGCCCGGCACGATGTTCGACGGCGCGAACGCGGCCTGCTCGATCTCGGCGAAGAAGTTGCGCGGGTTGCGATTCAGCGTCCAGGTACCGATCTCGATGAGTGGGTAGTCGCGCTGCGACCACACCTTGGTCAGGTCGAACGGGTTGAAGCGATACCCCTCCGCCGCGGCCACGGGCATGATCTGCACCTTCAGTGTCCAGCTGGGGAACTCGCCCCGTTCGATCGCGTCGTGGAGATCGGCGCGGTGGTAGTCCGGGTCGGTGCCGGCGAGCCGGTCGGCCTCGGCCTGCGTGAGGAATTCGATGCCCTGGTTCGTCTTGAAGTGGTACTTGACCCAGAATCGCTCCCCGGCGGCGTTGACCCACTGGTAGGTATGGGAGCCGAAACCGTCCATGTGGCGCCAGGTTCGGGGGATACCCCGGTCACCCATCAGCCACGTCACCTGGTGGGCGGTCTCGGGACGCAGCGTCCAGAAGTCCCACTGCATGGTGTGGTCGCGCAGACCCGAGCCGGGCAGCCGCTTCTGGGAGTGGATGAAGTCGGGGAACTTGATCGGGTCCTTGACGAAGAACACCGGTGTGTTGTTGCCGACGAGGTCGTAGTTGCCGTCCTCGGTGTAGAACTTCACCGCGAAACCGCGCGGGTCGCGCCACGTGTCGGGGCTGCCCTGCTCCCCGGCGACCGTCGAGAAGCGCACGAGGGATTCGGTTTTCGCACCGGGCTGGAACAATTTGGCCTTGGTGTAGGCGCTGACGTCGCCCGTGACGACGAGCTCGCCGAACGCACCGCCGCCCTTGGCGTGCACGACGCGCTCCGGGATCCGCTCGCGGTTGAAGTGGGCGAGCTTCTCGATGAGGTAGTGGTCGTGCAGCAGGACGGGGCCCTGCGTTCCGGCGGTGAGCGATTCGTCGTCGCTCGCGACCGGAATGCCGACGTTGTCGGTGGTGGGGCGTGGATTCGTCATGGTGATCCTCCTCTGGAAGGGTGCACGCACCGCGCCACGTCGCTCCGGGGCGGGTCGTGGGCGGAGTGGAGAAATGTTGCGGGACTATGACTTTCGGCAGTCGGGGCACAGCCCCCAGAACGTCACTTCCGCCTCGTCCACGACGTATCCGTGGTCGTCCGAGGGTTCGAGGCACGGCGCCGCTCCGACGACGCACTCGATGTCGGTGACCGCGCCACAGTTGCGGCACACCAGGTGGTGGTGGTTGTCGCCGATCCGGGTCTCGTACCGGGCCGGCGAGCCCGCGGGTTCGATGCGACGCAGCAGCCCGGCCCCGACGCACGCCTTGAGCACGTCGTACACCGCCTGCGTGGAGACGGAGCCGAGTTCGCTCCGCACCGCGGCCGCGATCTCGTCCGCGTCGGAATGGGGGTGCGCGGCAACCGCGCCGAGTACGGCAACACGCGGAGCAGTCACCCGGAGACCCACGGAGCGCAATTGCGCCGTGGGGTCGAAGTGCTCATCCGCTCGTTGCATGACCCCAGTATGCCCATTTTCTGGAATTAGTCAAGAAAAGGCGGGGGATCGGTCCGTGCACGATCCCCCTGATTCCGCACAACGGACCCGTCGGCCGGGTCTACTCTGCTCTCAGCCCCACTCGGGAGAGGTCCGCCCCGGACCGGAACCCGCAGGGGCACGAAACCGGTGGGCTGTTCGCGCAGGTACAGGAGTACGTCGTCGAGCCGGGTGGGCCCACCCTGCGAGAGGAGTCGTGACAGTGGCGCATCTTCGCACGTTCGCGGTGCTCGGAGTCGTCGGTGTGACGGCGACGGCGACGGCCCTCGTCGTCGGTTCCGTGGCCGGAGCCCAGGGCTCCACGTCCGTCGACGGCCCGCCCCGCCCCGTCGGTAACGGATCGGCGCACACGTACGTCACCGTCGGACCCGACGACACCCCCACCGCGATCGGCGTCCGCCTCGATGCCGCCGCCCTCGACGGCCTCACGAGCGGTCTGCTGCCCACCACCGAGGCCTACGTGCTCGACGTTCCCGACGGGGCGCCCGCGACGGTCGTCGACCATGTCACGCTGGACTGGAACTCGCACGGCCACAATCCGGAACACGGCTTCGACCAGCCGCACTTCGACGTGCACTTCTACCTCGTCGACACCGCGACGGTGGAGTCGATCAACCCGCTCGTCCTCGGGTATCTCGAGCGGGCGGCGAAGCTGCCGGACCCGAAGTACCTCCCGGAAGGCTACGCGCCGTCGGACCCCCAGCCGATTCTCGGCACCGTCCCCAATATGGGACTGCACTGGCTCGACACCGCCGAGCCGCACGGGCACTTCACCGAGACGGTCCTGCAGGGCTCATGGGACGGCCGGCACGTCTTCATCGAGCCGATGATGACCCGGGACTGGCTGGCGTCCCGGCCCGACCTGCACGAGGAACTGCGGCAGCCGAGCGCGTACCAGCAGTCCGGCTACTACCCGACCACCTACTCGGTGACGTGGGACGACACGGCCGGGCAGTACGTCGTCGAACTCGGTGGGCTCACGATGCGCGAGGCGTCGTGAACCCACCGCAGGTTCCCTAGCGCACCGTCCGGGCCGGGCCGATGCTCATCCGGCCCGACGTGATGACGATGCCGTGGTGCGTCCCCGGCAGCAGCCACCGTCCCAGTGTCGGGCCCTGCGCCTCGACGCGGACCCGGGCGTAGCGGAACCGTCCCCTGAGCCGTGCCGTGGCGCGGGCCCGGCTGCCGTCCGGTTCGGGCTGTGCGAACGCCAGTCCGCCGACGATCGGCAGTTCCGGACCTCGCGGGGTCGCGTCGGTGTCCACCTTCCACGTGTCGCCCGTGGCGGAGAACCGGCCGGTGACATCGCCGGTGAACGAAGCGAGCACCTTGGGCAGATGCCAGTGCTCCCGCCCACCGTGCACGGACGCCTCGGAGTCCACCGCGATGAACGGCACTGCCATCGCCGGGATCAGCCCCGGCCGCAGGACGGGACTCGCGAGCACCTCTCGGTAGGGGCCGACGGGCGATTCGAGGTAGTCCACCACCATCGCGAGGGTGAACGGCAGGGTGCGGCCGCCGGGGCCGAACCGGGCCGCCCCGGGCGCGCTGCGGTGCCACCACAGGGCCGCGCGCGCCTGCGCCGACCACGGCGGCGGGGCGGACGTCGGCCAGTCGGTACGTTCGTCGGTGCTCTCAGGCACGCTCCACAACACGGGCGGGCTCCTCTCGTCGGACGGGATGGATCGGCAGGCGCAGCGCCGCGGGAGCCGACTCCGGAACGCTGGGCCGCACCGGCCGCACCGGAGTGACCGGCACGTAACCGGATCCGAGCGCCGGGCGTGGATCGGCCGCACCCTTGTTGGGCCACAACGCCATCGCCCGCTCGGCCTGCGCCGTGATGGTGAGCGACGGGTTCACGCCCAGGTTGGCGCTGACCACGGATCCGTCCACGACGTGCAGGCCCTCGTGGCCGTAGGCGCGCAGGTAGGGGTCGACGACACCGGACTCGGGCGAGTCCCCGATCACGCAGCCGCCGAGGAAGTGCGCGGTCATGGGGATGTTGGCCAGGTCCGCAACCGATCCGCCCGGGTCGCCGTCGATCTTGTCGGCGATCCGCCGGATGGCCTCGTGACCCACCGGAATCCACTCCGGTGGGGGCGCGCCGGGTCCGCGACGGCTCGTGAGCCGGCGTCCGAACGGTCCGCGCGTGCTCGCCAGTTCGAGGGAGTTGTCGTCGGTCTGCATGACCAGCGCGATCACGGTCCGCTCGGACCAGCGCCGTACCGACAGGGTGCGCAGGAACGCGGCAGGGTTGCGGGCCGCCACTGCGAGGAACTTCACCAGCCGCGGCGTCCGGCCTCCACCGTCGACCAGGAGGGCCTGCAACAGCCCGATGGCGTTGCTGCCCTTGCCGTACCGCACAGGCTCGATGTGGGTGTGGTCGTCCGGGTGGAAGGAGGCGGTGATCGCGATGCCGCGGGAGTAGTCCACGGTGCGGTCCTGCGCCGTCGCGGCGAGCACCGCTTCGGAGTTGGTGCGCACCACCGTGCCCAGCCGCGGCGACAACCGCGGCAGGGCGCCGGTCTCGCGCATCGCGAGCAGCAGACGCGACGTGCCGTAGGTGCCGGCGGCAAGCACCACCTGGTCGGCGGTGAACACGCTGTGGCGCTTGCGGACCCGGTTCGTACTGCGGGTGCGGACCTCGTATCCCCCCTCGGCGCGCGGGCGGATCTCGGTGACGGTGGTGAGCGGATGGATCGTCGCCCCGGCCTGCTCCGCAAGGTGCAGATAGTTCTTGACGAGGGTGTTCTTCGCGCCCACCCGGCAACCCGTCATGCAGCCGCCGCACTCGGTGCAGCCGGTGCGCTCGGGCCCGGCGCCCCCGAAGAACGGGTCCGGCACCGTCTTTCCCGGATCGCCGAAGAACACGCCGACCGGCGTGGTGGTGAACGTCTCGCCGACCCCCATCTCCTCGGCCACCGAGCGCATCACCTCGTCGGCGGGGGTCGTCAGCGGATTCGGGCGCACGCCGAGCATCCGCGCCGCCTGCTCGTAGTACGGTCCGAGTTCGGCCTGCCAGTCGGTGATGTGCCCCCACTGCGGGTCCTGGAAGAACCGGGCCGGCGGCCGGTAGAGGGTGTTGGCATAGTTGAGCGATCCCCCGCCGACGCCGGCGCCCGCCATGACCAGGACGTCGGGCAGCAGGTGGATGCGCTGCACGCCGTAGCAGCCCAGGGCCGGGGCCCACAGGTACTTGCGCAGTCGCCAGCTGGTCTTCGGCAGTTCGTCGTCGGCGAAGCGGCGGCCGGCCTCGAGGACGCCGACGCGGTAGCCCTTCTCCGTCGCGCGCAGCGCGGCGACGCTGCCGCCGAAGCCGGAGCCGACGACCAGCACGTCGTAATGGGTCATGCCGCAATCCTTTCGGCAGCGGGACGGGTCACGTAGTTCTCGGGATCGAAGTGCCTGGTCTTGGCGCGGTACCGCCAGGTGAACGTCGGCCACATCACCGAGTTGCGTCCCTTGCGGTCGAGATACCAGCTGTGGCAGCCGCCCGCGTTCCACACCGTGCCGGCGAGGGCGGGGTCGAGTTCGGCGTTGTAGTCGCCCTGCGCGCCGGCGGTCACCTCGACGGTGGCCAGTTCCCGGGACCGCATGGTGCGCAAGGCGTCCGCGATGTACGCGGCCTGCGATTCGAGCATGTACACGATCGAGCTGTGGCCGAGGTTGGTGTTCGGCCCGTACATCAGGAAGAGGTTGGGGAAGCCGTGGACCGAGACACCCAGGTAGGCGCTGGGGCTGCCGTTCCAGGACTCGGCCAGGGTGCGGCCGTCGCGTCCCCGGATGTGCCGGGCCACGGGCGGTTCCGTGACGGTGAAGCCGGTGCCGAAGATGACGGCGTCGACGTCGTACTCGTTGCCGGCCTCGTCGACGACACCCTTCTCGGTGACCGCGGTCAGCCCGGAGGCAACCACGGTGACGTCGGGCCGGGTGATCGCCGGGAACCAGTCGTTGGACAGCAGGATCCGCTTGCACATGATCCGGAACCCGGGGGTGAGCTTCGTCCGCAACTCCGGATCCGGGACCTGCTTGTCGAGGACCGACAGCGCTCGACGCTCGAACAGCGGCACGAGCCACCGGCGCGCGAACGGCCGTGTCATACCGACGACGTACGTTTCCTTCTGTCCGTAGACGGCCCCACGAACGACCTTCTGCGCGAACGGGAAACGCCGGTAGAGGGCGCGCACCGGACGCGCAATGGTGTGATCGTGCTTGGGCATGACCCACGAGGCCGTGCGCTGGAACAGCGTCAGGTGCCCGACGGTGTCGACGATGGCGGGGACGAACTGGATCGCGGAGGCGCCGGTGCCGATCACGGCGACGCGCTTGCCGCGCAGGTCGTAGTGGTGGTCCCACTCTGCCGAGTGGAACATCTTGCCGCGGAACATCTCCAGGCCCGGCACCTTCGGGAGGGTCGGGGTGGACAGCGCGCCGGTCGCCGAGACGAGGATGTCGGCGGTGAGGTCGCCGCGCGACGTCGACACGATCCAGCGGGCGCTCTCGTCGTCCCACTGCGCGTCGCGCAGTTCGCACCCGAACATCGTCCGGTCGGTGACGCCCTGTTCCTTCGCGACCCGCCGCAGGTAGGCGTAGATCTCCTCCTGGGTGCCGTGGGCCTTCGACCAGTCCGGTTCGGGCGCGAAGGAGAACGAGTACAGCGCGCTCGGCACGTCGCAGGCCGCACCCGGGTAGGTGTTCACCCGCCAGGTGCCGCCGACGTCGTCGCCCCGCTCGATCACGAGGACGTCGGCCCGCGGGTGCTCACGCAGCAGCGTGGCTGCCATGCCGATGCCCCCGAAGCCGGCCCCGACGACGAGCGTGTGTACGTGCGGCGGGAGGGTCTCGATGCTCACTTCATCACCAGTTCCTTCCAGACCGGGAGCAGCCGCTCCCGGATCTCACGATCCGATTCGGGGGTACGCATCAGGGCGGCGACGGCCAGTCCGCGGGCCAGTTCGATGCTCAGGTCGATCCCGTCGGGACCCATCCGGTCCCCCATGATCTCCAGGCAGCCGACCCGCAGCGCGTCGGAGACCTTGCGCTCGAGGGGGATCACGGCCTCGTGCAGGGTGCGATCGGTCCGGGCGGCCACCCACAACTCGAGCGCGGCGTGGAACAGCGGTCCGCGGAACGCGTCGGTGAGGACGTCGAGGCCGCGCTCGGGGTCCGGGCTGGCCTCGAGGATCTCCGTGAGGCGCTTGTCGACGAGGTGCTCGACCGCGGCGACGACGAGCGATTCCTTGGTCGGGAAGTGATGCAGCTGCGCACCCCGCGACACCCCGGCCCGTTTGGCGATGACCTGGGTGGTGGTGCGCGCGTAGCCGAGTTCGACGAGCGAGTCGACGGCCGCGTCGAGGAGTTTCGCCCGGGTCACGGCGGTGCGCTCGGCCTGCGTGCGCCCCGTGCCCGTGGATGTGGTTCGAGTCACAAGAACGGACGGTAACAGCAAAACAACAAACAGTCCAGACTGCTTGCAAGTTTTTAGCCGAGACACATATCCCCAGCTGAGGGCGCCGGTCGCCCGGAAAGCGGATGGATTTCAACCGTTGACTATTTCAATCATTATTGGTCTACTGTGATCTGCGCGACAAACCACGAGGTCGCAGAAGGAGGACCGCCGTCTCCATGAGTGCCGTGTCGCTCGAACGCACCATCTACGAACCCGACCACGACGCGTTCCGCGAAACCGCGCGACGCTTCGCCGAGCGCGAGGTCGCACCCCACCTCGAGGAGTGGGCTGCGGCGGGCCGGGTCGATCGCGAGCTGTACCGGCAGGCCGGCAAACTCGGCCTGCTCGGTGTCGCCGTGCCGGAACGGTTCGGCGGCGGGGGCATCGACGATTTCCGGTTCGGCGCCGTGCTCATCGAGGAACTCGCCCGCGTCGGCGCCCAGGCCGTCACGATGGGCTTGTCGGGATTCAACGACCTGGTCGCCCCGTATTTCACGGCCCTCGGCACCGATGAGCAGAACCATCGTTGGCTCGCCCCCATGGTCGCCGGCGAGACGATCGGCGCGATCGCCATGACCGAACCCGGCGCCGGCAGCGACCTCGCCGCCGTCGCCACCACCGCGCTTCCGGACGGCGACCACTTCGTGCTGAACGGCAGCAAGATCTTCATCTCCAACGGCCTGCTCGCCGACACGATCATCGTCGTCGCGAAGACCGATCCCGCCGCCGGGAAGAACGGGGTGAGCCTGCTCGTCGTCGAGGACGGCATGCCGGGGTTCACGAAGAACGGCCCGCTCCACAAGGTGGGCCTGTCCGCGCAGGACACCGCCGAGCTGGTGTTCGACGACGTCCGCGTGCCCCGCGCCAACCTGCTCGGCGAGGAGAACAGGGGCTTCGGCTATCTGCGGCACAACCTGCCGCAGGAGCGGCTCAGCATCGCGGTGACCTCCATGGTCCTGATGACCCGCACGTTCGAGACGGCGCTGCGCTACGCCACCGACCGCACGGCGTTCGGGCAGCGCATCGCCGACTTCCAGGCCAACCGCTTCTACCTCGCCGAACTGGCCACCGAGATCGAGATCGCGCAGGTGTTCGTGGACCGTTGCATCCTCGACGCCGCCCACGGCCGGCTCGACGAGGTGACGGCGGCGATGGCCAAGTGGTGGGTCACCGAACTGCATCTGAGGGTGGTGCACCGGGCCGTGCAGCTGCACGGCGGCTACGGGTTCATGAAGGAGTACGACGTCGCCCGCGACTATCTGGACTCCCGGGCCGGGACCCTCTACGGCGGCACCACGGAAATCATGAAGGAGATCGTCGGTCGCCGGCTCACCCGGACGTAGCCGCTGCGGCCACAGACCATCCCGAATCCCTAGGCATCGAGGAGATCCCGTGCTCAACCAAGGTACCGGAACCTGGCCGCACCGACGTTCCCGGCAGGCCCCCGACGCGGTCGCGCTCGACTTCCGCGGCACCACCGTCACCTACCGCGAACTCGACGAGCGGGTCACCCGGCTCGCCCACGCCCTGCGCGCCCGGGGTCTCGGCCCCGGAGACCGGGTCGCGCTGTTGTCCGCGAACCACCCCGCCTACCTCGAGGTGCTGTTCGCCGCCGGCCTGCTCGGGGCCGTGTTCGTGCCGCTCAACGCCCGGCTGACCACCCCCGAGGTGGAGTACTGCCTGGCCGACTCCGGCAGCGCCGTGCTGATCCATTCCGCCGCCCTCGCGGACGTCGCCGACGCGGCCGCCACCGCGGCCGGCACCGCCCGACGCGTGGTCCTCGACGGGCCACCCGACGACCGGGCCGTCGGCTATGAGGAGATCATCGCGACCGCTCCCGCCGACCGTCTCGACGTCCCGGTCACGCACGACGACCCGTGCTTCATCATGTACACCTCCGGCACCACGGGCCGGCCCAAGGGCGCCGTCCTCACCCACGGCAACGTGGTGTTCGCAGTGATGAATCCGATCGTCGATCTCGACTTCCTCTCCGACGAGGTGGCCCTGGTCGCCGCGCCGCTCTTCCATACCGCCGCATTGAACTTCGTTGCCCTGCCGACCCTGCTCAAGGGCGGCACCGTGATCGTCGAGGAAGGCTTCGAGGCCGGGCAGATCCTGCACCTGATCGAGACCAAGAGGGTCACCTACTCGTTCGGGGTGCCCACGATGCTCGACGCGATGAGCGCCCACCCGAACTGGGACCGCACCGATCTGAGTTCGATCCGCCGCTGGATCGTTGCCGCCGCACCGGTACCGCCGCGGACCCTGCAGACCTACACCGCCCGCGGCGTCCGCCTCTGCCAGGGATACGGATTGACCGAGACCGGTCCGGGCGCACTGATCCTCACGCCGAAGGATGCCGAGCGCAAGCTCGGCACCGCGGGTGCTCCGCACTTCTTCACCGACGTGCGCGTCGTCGACCCCGACGGCACCGAGGTGGCCCCCGGCGACCGCGGCGAGATCCAGATCTCCGGACCGAACGTGATGCGGCGGTACTGGAATCGTCCCGACGCCACCGCCGACGCGTTCACCGGCGACGGCTGGTTCCGCTCCGGCGACGTGGGAGTGCCCGACGAGGACGGCTTCGTCACGATCGTCGACCGGCTCAAGGACATGATCATCTCGGGTGGCGAGAACATCTATCCCGCCGAGGTGGAAGCCGCCATCCTCGACCTGCCCGGCGTGCTCGGCTGCGCCGTCTTCGGTGTGCCCGACGAGAAGTGGGGTGAGGTGGGCCGGGCCGCCGTCACCCTCGCCGACGGCGCCACCCTCACCGAGGACGAGCTGTTCACCTTCCTCGGCGAGCGCCTCGCCAGGTACAAGATCCCCAAATCCCTTCTCGTTCTCGACGAGATCCCCCGCAACGCCACCGGAAAGATCCGCAAGGACAAGTTGCGCGAGCAGTACGCCCACTGACCCGACCGCCACTGCAGGAGCTCCCATGACCGTCACCGCATCCGCGGACATCACTGCGGCCCAGAGAAAGAAGGAAGTTCGACGCGTCGTGCTGTCGAGCTACCTGGGCAGCACCATCGAGTTCTACGACTTTCTGCTCTACGCGACCGCGGCAGCGATCGTCTTCGCCCCCGTGTTCTTCTCGGACCTGTCCCCGCTCGCCGGGACCATCGCGTCGATGGGCACGTTCGCCGCGGGCTACCTGGCCCGTCCGTTCGGCGGCGTCGTCTTCGGGCACTTCGGCGACCGGTACGGCCGCAAGTCGATGCTGCTGATCTCCATGACGGTCATGGGCGTCGCCTCGTTCCTCATCGGTCTCGTCCCGCCGGCGTCGGCGATCGGATCCTGGGCCGCAATCATTCTCGTGCTGCTGCGCGTGTGCCAGGGCATCGCCGTCGGCGGTGAGTGGGGCGGCGCGGCGCTCATGTCCCTCGAGCACGTCGGCGGGCGGGGGCGCGGCTTCGCCGCCTCGTTCACCAACGCCGGCGCACCCACCGGTTCCCTGCTCGGCACCCTCGCCCTGGCGCTCGTGGCGCTGCTGCCCGAGGACGACTTCCTGTCGTGGGGCTGGCGCATCCCGTTCCTGCTGTCCGCGGTGATGCTGGCCGTCGGCCTGTTCGTCCGGGCCCGGGTGTCCGAGAGCCCGCTGTTCCGGGAGGCGATGGCCCAGCAGGCCGAGGTGGACGCCACCGCGGTCGACAGGCGGACCCCGCCGCTCCTGAGCATCCTGCGCCGTCCGCGGAACCTGCTGCTCGTCGCCCTGGGATGCATGGCCAGCTTCGGCATCCAGACCATGTTCACCACGTTCGCCATCGGGTACGCGTCCCATTCCGGGGTGACCCGATCGCAGGCGCTCATGGCGTTCGCCGTCTGCCAGTTCGTCGCGATCTTCACCCTGCTCGGATTCGCCCGCCTCTCCGACCGGGTCGGCCGGCGACCGGTGATGCTCTTCGGTCTCGGCGCGTTCGTCGTGCTGATCGTGCCGATCCTGACGCTGCTGTCGTCCGGCAACGTCGCCCTGGTGACGCTCGGGTTCGTGCTCGGCTTCGGCGTCTGCCAGTCCGCGACGTACGGTCCGATGGCGGCGTACATCGCCGAGCAGTTCGGCACCGCGGCCCGGTACACCGGCGCCTCGCTCGGCTACCAGGGCGCGACACTGCTCGGCGCGGGCTTCACTCCGGTGATCCTCGCGTCGCTGCAGGCGGCCGCCGGCGGCGGCACGGGCCTGGTCGCCGCCTTCATGATCGGGCTGGCAGTCCTGAGCGCGGTGTTCATCCTCCTGGCGAAGGAGAGCAAGGACCGCGACCTGAGCACGTACGAGCACTGAATCCTCGAACGGTGACGGGCGCGCAGGGATTTCCCTGCGCGCCCTTCTGCGTTCACCGCCGCATCGGCACGCGGAGCGGATGGGCGGCACGGAGCCCCTCGTAGGATCGCCGGCATATTCGGATGCGCCCCGCCGGCGCCGCGACCACAATCGTCGGGACGGAATCGACGAAGGAGACACAGCCGATGGTGCAGCCACGTTCCCGGGACTTCGCGCAGATCGACGTGTTCGCCGCCGAGCCGTACCGGGGAAACCCGGTCGCGGTCGTCCTCGACGGCGCCGGCATCCCCGACGAGGCGATGGCAGAGTTCGCGGCGTGGACGAACCTGTCCGAGACCACGTTCGTCCTTCCCCCGACGACCCCCGAGGCCGACTACCGGCTGCGCATCTTCACCCCCGGCGCGGAGATCCCGTTCGCCGGCCATCCCACGCTCGGCTCGGCGCACGCGTGGGTCGAGGCCGGCGGCGTGCCGAAGACTCCGGGCCTTCTCGTCCAGGAATGCGGAGCCGGACTCGTCGAACTGCGCCACACCGACGAGGCCGCAGCGTTCCGCGCCCCCGAGCTGGTCCGTCGCGGCGACCTCGACGAGGGCCACCTGGGCCGGATCGCTCGTGGCCTGGGGATCGCGCGCGACCGGATCGTGGCCCACAACTGGGTCGACAACGGGCCCGGCTGGGCTGCGGTCCTGCTCGAGTCCGCGCAGGACGTGCTCGACCTCGAACCCGACGACCAGCACATGCGCGACCTGATGCTCGGTGTCGTCGGCCCCTGCCCGCCGGGATCACCGCAGCAGTTCGAGGTCCGCGCCTTCGCCGCGCCCGTCGGCGTCAAGGAGGACCCGGTGACGGGAAGCCTCAACGCCGGTTTGGCCCAGTGGCTGATCGGCGCCGGCCTCGCGCCGGCCGATTACCGGGCGAGCCAGGGGACGCGCGTGGGCCGCCGCGGCATCGTGACCGTGCACTCGTCGGGCGACGAGGTGTGGATCGGCGGACACAGCACGACGTGCATCCGCGGGACCGTGCACCTGTAGGAGCCGGTCGTGAGCCGGGTCCGCCGCTCCGAACCCGGGTGGGCGACTACGCCGACAGCGCCCGGGCCAGATCGGCCGGAACCGGCATCGGGGTCGTCAGGCCGGCGGCGACCCGTCCGGTGTTGCCTTCGGGATACCGGCCGGTCATCGAACCGGGAGCAGCGACGACGATCCGCACGACCTGCCCGAGGGCCTCGCGGCGGTCACGGCAGCGCAGCGCCAGGGCGAGCATCGCGACGTGGTTGCAGGTGTGCAGCCACGGAGCCGGCTGGGAGAGGATGTGCGCGCGTTCGAGGTGGCGCCACCGTTGCCGCGGGTCGCCGGCAGTTTTCGACGCGGCCATCTCCTGTCGGTAGAGGTCCCGGGCGGCGGTACCGATGCGCGGCATGACCGATCCTTTCGGTGAACGTTGTCGAGCGCGAGTTGTCAGCAGCATTTCCCGGTCTCCGCTACCTGGCAAGAACGGGCCGCCACGAGCCGATCGTTCCCGCGCCTGCGTCGCCGCACGCGCCACTAGGATCGGCGGTCAGGTGCCGATCACAGCAGTCGAGGACGGGTGATGGAAACTCTCGCACGCTACGTGGAACTGTTCGTGCCGATGCTCTGGCTCGGGATGGTGCTCGCCATCTCCTTCCTTGAAGCACCCCTGAAGTTCCGGGCGCCGGGAATCACCATCCCCCTCGGACTCGGTATCGGTCGCCTGGTGTTCCGGGCGCTCAACACGGTGGAGGGGGTCCTCGCCCTCGTGCTGTTCGCGGCGTGCCTGGTCTCGTCGCCCGGCACGACGGGGTGGATCCTGCTCCTCGTGACGGCGGCCGTGCTGGTGGTCCAGGTGGCGGTGATCCGCCCGCCGCTGACGCGCCGTTCGAACCGCATTCTCGCCGGGGAGGACGCACCCCGCTCGAAGGTGCACTACGCCTATGTGGCACTCGAGATCGTCAAGGTCGCCCTGCTGATTGCGCTGGCGATCGTTCTGGCGCGCACGTTCGCCTGACGCCGGGCCGGCGCCGGGCTCGTTGCTCCGCTCGCTCAGCGCGTGTCCTCGGCGCGGTGCACGCCCGCCCGGTGGGCGGGGCCGACCCCCTCGTCGTCACCTCGGGTCGTGTCGGCCCGCTCGGCGGGCCGTTCCTCGGTCGGCGACGTCGTGGCGCCACCCGGGGTCCCGGAGGGCTCCGCCGACTTGCGGGTCTCGTCGGCCACCGGCCGTCCGGCACCGCCGGTGCTCGCATCTCCCTCGTCGTCCGATGCGGGACGGACATCCCCGCGCTCCGTCCGCCCCTCGTAGGGCGGGACGACCGCGTCCGCATCCCCTACCGTCGTGGTGTGCCCGGGGCGGTGCGACCCCGCGTCGCCGGGCTCGGCGGAGATCATCTCGTCGTCCTCGAACGCGCCGGCGGGGCGGTCCGCAGGCCCTCCTCCGGGGCCGGTGGAGCCCAGGTCACGCGAGCCGGGGGCACCCCGCTCCGACTGCGGTTCTTCTTGCCTTCCGGTTCCGTCGTTCATCGCTTCTCCTCGGGGATTCGAGCATTCCGACGAATGGACCCCTCACTCCATCCGAGCACGCGGCGCCGCGTTTGTCGACAGTCGATCTCGCCGGGGAGACGGCAGGACGCCCCACTGCGGACCGCCCCGGACGAAGGTTCCGGCGGAACGGGACGAACCGGCCCGACGGCCGAAAGCCTGTTCAGTTGTTCAGGTGGGCAGCTAGAATCGCGTCGACGCATCCTCACGTCTCGGAGGTTCTTCCGATGGACGTCGTAGCCATGCACATGAGCGACGGTCTGCTCGACGCGCGGACCTCGCTGGCGTTCTTCGTCGTCGCCGCGCTCGGCCTCGCGGTGGCGATCCGCAGGGCCCGGTCCGAGCTCGACGAGCGCACCGCTCCCCTGGCCGGCCTCGTCGCGGCGTTCGTCTTCGCCCTGCAGATGATCAACTTTCCGGTCCTGCCGGGCGTGAGCGGGCACGTACTCGGCGGCGCGCTCGCCGCCGTCCTGGTCGGTCCCGCGACCGCCGTCCTGTGCCTGACGGTCGTGCTGGTCGTGCAGTCCCTGCTCTTCGCCGACGGCGGTCTCACCGCCCTGGGCGCCAACGTCACCAACATGGCCCTGCTCGGCGTGCTGGCCGGGTACGGCACGGCCGTGGCGCTGCGCCCGCTGCTGCGCCGGTACCCGCTCGGGCCGGCCCTCGGCGTGATCTCGTTTGCCGCAGCGCTGATCGCGACGGTCGCCGCGGCGACCGGGTTCCTGGTCGAGTACGCGATCGGCGGCACCGCCGGTTCCGCCGGCACCGTCGCCGCGTTCCTGCTCGGCACCCAGGTTCTCATCGGCGCCGGGGAAGGACTCGTCACCGCCGTCACCGTCGTCGCGGTGGCACGGGCACGGCCCGACATCGTCCATCTGCTCCGCCCGCTGCGGCAACCGACCCGGGCACCGGCATGACGCGCCGGCGTGTCCTGATCCTGTTCGCGGTGGCGGCGTTCCTGTGCGCGGGGGTGCTGTCGTATCTTGCCGATTCGAGCCCCGACGGACTCGAGGCCGCGACCGCGCGGGGATGTGCCGTGGTCGAGCTCGACGGTAGCGCCACCGTTACCGGGCAGTGCCCGGCGAGGGAGGCCACCGACCATCCCTGGGACGCGGGTCCGCTCGCCGGCTACACGATCGGCGGCCACACCGGATCCACCGGCGTGGCCGGAATTCTCGGCGTCGCAGCGACTTCGGTGGTGGCCGCCACGCTGTTCCGGGTGCTCGCCCGTCGACGGGGCACATCCGGGACCGGGACCCCGGGAGCGCGGCCGTGACCACCACGCTGTGGAGCGGGCCTGCACACGCGACGACGCCTGTGCACCGCCTGCCCACCGAGGTGAAGATCGTCGCCGCAACGGCCTTCGTCTTCGTCGTGGTCGCCACCCCACGCGAGGCGATGTGGGCGTTCGCCCTCCATTTCGCGGTCGTCGCGGCGATCTGCGCACTTGCCGGGATCCGCGTCGGGTGGCTGGCGCCGCGCATGTCGATCGAGGCACCGTTCGTCGTGCTCGCCGTCCTGCTCCCGTTCGCCGAGGCCGGCGACCGGGTCGACGTCCTGGGGTTCTCCCTGTCGGTTCCGGGCCTGTACGCGGCGTGGGGCATCCTGGTCAAGGGCACCCTCGGGGTGCTCGTCTCCCTCGTCCTCGCGGCGACCACCCCGGCCCGGGACCTGCCCGCCGGCCTGGCCCGCCTGCGGGTTCCGGCACTGATCACGACCGTAGCGGTGCTCATGCTGCGCTATCTCGAACTTCTTGCCGCCGAGGCAAACCGAATGCACCGCGCCCGGATCTCTCGTGGCGACGACCCACGCACCCTCCACCGCATCGGAGCTACGGCCCGCGGAATCGGGGGGCTGTTCGTCCGTGCCTACGAGCGCGGTGAGCGGGTGCATCTGGCCATGCTCTCCCGCGGATTCACCGGTGCCGTCCCGGCCTTCGGTCCTCCCGCCACCGCGGTGGCCTGGGCCGCGGGCCTGCTGCCGGCCGTCGCCGCCGGTGCCGTGTGCGCCGCCGCCTGGGTGACGGCATGACCGCGGAGCCGGCCGTGCTGCTGTCGGGGGTACGGCACGTGCACCCCGACGGGCACTGCGCCCTCGACGGCGTCGACCTCGCCGTCGCCGCCGGTGAGCGGGTCGCGGTCCTCGGCCCGAACGGCGCCGGCAAGACCACCCTGATGCTGCATCTGAACGGCGTACTGGTGCCGTCGTCCGGGACCGTCCGGATCGGCGGGCTGCCGGTCGCGCGGCACACCCTGCGGGAGATCCGGCGACGTGTCGGACTGGTGTTCCAGGATCCCGACGACCAGTTGTTCATGCCGACCGTCGCACAGGACGTGGCGTTCGGGCCCACCAACTTCGGCGTTCCCGCAGCCGAACTCGACGCCCGGGTCCGCGAGGCCCTCGAGGCGGTCGGCATGACCGAGCACGCCGACCGCAACACCGCACACCTGTCCGCGGGTCAGCGTCGACGGGTCGCCCTCGCCACCGTGCTGGCGTGCCGGCCCGACGTTCTGGTCCTGGACGAGCCGTCCACCGACCTCGACCCCGTCGCCCGCCGGGAACTGGCCGAGGTCCTCCTCGGCATCGACGCCACCCTGCTGCTGGTCACCCACGACCTCCCGTACGCCGCGCAGTTGTGCAGCCGGGCCGTGATCGTGAGCGACGGACGACTCGTCGCGGACGGTCCGATCACCACCCTCCTCGCCGACACCGAACTGCTCGCCGCGAACCGGCTGGAACTGCCGTGGGGTTTCGCCCTGCCGCAGACCGATCCGTGCTGAGCACTGAGCATCGTCACCCCGCGGCGAGCCGGCCGTTGGTGCGGTCGAGCTGCCGCATCGTCGCGGCTTCCAGCCGCTCCACCTCCTCCTCCCCGAGCCGGTCACACAGGAAATCCCAGTGCAGCGCGACATGTTCTCCGCGCCGCAGTCCCGGCACGAACACACCGGCACCGGTGCGGCGCCGTACCGTCTCGGCGCGTTCCGCGCCGAGACGCAGGCGGGCACCGTCGAACTCGAGCCGGCGACTGCGCACCGTCGCCGTGTCGGCTTCGATGTCGACGACGGTGCCCCAGCGGATGCGGCACGAGTCGAGAACCTGTACCGGCTGGGGCATCCCGGTGGTCAGCAGTCGCGACCACGGATACACCCCCAGCACGTGGAACGCGTGCGTCGGCGCCGCCTCGGCAAGCAGTTCGGGTGTCAGGTGGGTCCAGTAGTGACCGGCCCGCGTGCCCAGCCGCTCGAGCAGCCGCGTCCCGAACGCCACCGGATCGATCCGGTCCGTCAGCGCGTTCCCGGTCCAGTAGGCGCGCACCACCTCTGCGTCCAGGGGGTCGGTCCGGCCGCTCAGGGTTGCGATCAGCTCCTGGTAGGGCCACGCTCCGGTGAACCGCCGGGCGGCGGCCACGACCGCCGCGCCGTCGCCGTGCCCGCACGCGGCGGCCTCGAGGGCCGCCGCGCCTGCCGGGCCGCAGTAGCCGAGCGCGTTCGGCGCATGGGCGTAACGGGCGAAGAGCCGCTGCCCTTCCGTCACCACTGCCCCTCCGTCACCACTGCCCCTCCGTCACCACTGCCCCTCCGTCACTGCCACGGATCAGGCCGTTCCGCGTTGCCCCACCAGCGCCGCGGTATCCCGGTGCAGCCGGCCGAAGTTGTAGTAGGCCGCACACGCCCCCTCCGGTGACACCATGCAGGTGCCGATGGGGGTCTCGGGCGTGCACGCCGTGCCGAAGACCTTGCATTCCCACGGTTTGATGACGCCCTTGAGCACCTCGCCGCATTGGCATGCCTTCGGGTCGGCGACGCGCAGGCCTGGCATCGAGAACCGCTGCTCGGCGTCGAAGTCCGCGTAGTCGGGGTGGATGCCGAGCGCGCTCTGCGAGATGAAGCCGAGGCCGCGCCACTCGAAGTGCGGGCGCAGCGCGAACGTCTGCGCCATCAACCGGAGGGCCTGCACGTTTCCCTCGGGCCGCACCACCCGGCTGTACTGGTTCTCCACCTCGCACCGGCCGTCCCGGATCTGCCGCAGCAGCATGTGCACCGAGGCGAGGATGTCGAGCGGCTCGAATCCGGCCACCACGATCGGTTTTCCGTACACGGCGGGGACGAAGCGATAGGGACGCAGTCCCACCACGGTCGACACGTGACCCGGTCCGAGGAATCCCGAGAGCCGCAGATCCGGCGATTCGAGGATCGCCTTGATGGGCGGCACGATCGTCACGTGGTTGCAGAACACCGTGAAGTTGCTCAGGCCGAGCTGTCTCGCCCGCACGAGCGTCACCGCCGTGGACGGGGCGGTGGTCTCGAATCCGACGGCGAAGAACACCACATGCCGGTCCGGGTGGTCCACCGCGATCTTCAAGGCGTCCAGCGGGGAATACACGAATCGGACGTCGGCGCCGCGGGCCTTGGCCTCGAGCAGGTTCCCGCGCGAGCCGGGCACCCGCATCATGTCCCCGAATGTCGTGAACACCACGTTTGGTTGCTCGGCCAGCCACATGGCGTCGTCGATGCGGCCCATGGGGATCACGCACACCGGACAGCCGGGTCCGTGCACCAGCTCCACCGACGCGGGCAGCAGGTGTTCGATGCCGTGCCGGTAGATGGTGTGGGTGTGGCCGCCGCACACCTCCATGAACTTGAACTCCTCGCCGGCGGCGAGGTCGGTGATCGAGGCCACCAGGGCGCGCGCGGCGGCGGGGTCGCGGAACTCGTCGACGAATTTCATGATCCTGCTCTGCCTTTCATGCGGTGCTCACGCGATCTCGGACGCGTTGAAGGCTTCGATCTCGTTGACGTAGTCGGCGCCCATCTTCCGCACCTGATCGAGGGTCAGCTTCGCCTCGTCCTCGTCGATCCGGGCCATCGCGAAACCGACGTGCACCAGCACCCAGTCCCCGACCTGCAGGCCGGTGTCGGCGAGCAGCCGGACGCTGATGGCCCGCTGCACGCCGTTGACGTCCACCTTCGCCAAATGCTGGGCGGGGTCGACCATGTCGACCACCCGACCGGGAATCCCCAGGCACATTGTGTCTCTCCTCACCTCAGCAGATCCGGGGCAGCGGATCGCCCACGAGCATGTCCACGATCCGGCTGCCCCCGAACGCGGTACGCAACGCGACGATGCCCTCCGGTTCGGGCAGCATCTCCCCGATCTCCGCGGCGTCGCCGCCGCCGGGGCACGCCCGCAGTGCGGCGAGGGCGGCGTCCGCCTCGTCCGGGGCGACGACCGCGACGAACTTGCCCTCGTTGGCGACGTACAGCGGGTCGATGCCGAGCATGTCGCACGCCCCGGTCACCGTCGGCCGGATCGGCAGCGCGGCCTCGTCGAGCACCACCGCCAGGCCGGTGGCCTGCGCCAGCTCGTTGCACACGGTGCCGACGCCACCGCGGGTGGGGTCGCGCATCCACCGGGTCGACGGCGCGGCCGCGAGCAGGGCAGCCACCATCTCGTGCACCGGCGCCGTGTCGGAGGCGATGTCCGCTTCGATCGCCAGGTCGCCGCGGGCCAGCAGCACCGCCATGCCGTGGTCGCCGAGCGTCCCGGAGATCAGCACGCGGTCGCCGGGGCGCACCAGATCGGCCCCGAGGCGACGCCCGGCGGGTACCAGGCCGACCCCGGCGGTGCTGATGTAGAGACCGTCGGCGGCGCCCCGGCCCACCACCTTGGTGTCGCCGGTGACGATCTCGACCCCGGACCGGGTGGCGGCCGCAGCCATGTCGGCGACGATCTCGCGCAGCCGCACGATCTCGAAGCCCTCCTCGATGACGAACGCCGCGGACAGCCACCGCGGCCGGGCGCCCGACACGGCGAGGTCGTTGACCGTGCCGTGCACGGCCAGGTGCCCGATCGAGCCGCCCGGAAACGACAGTGGCTTGACGACGAACGAGTCCGTGGAGAACGACAGTCTCTCCCCGGAGTCGAGCCGCACGGTGGCGGCGTCACCGAGCTGTTCGAGTTCGGTGTTGCGGAAGGCGTCGACGAACACCGAATCCACCAGTGCCGCGGACGCCTTGCCCCCGGCGCCGTGCGAGAGCGAGATCACGGTGTCGCGCAGGCGCGGCCGGCGCCGCCGGAACGCCTCGATCCGTTCGAGGACCCGGTCCTCGCGTTCGGCCGATGTGCTCACCGTCCGCCTCCCGTCGCCGATTCCGCGCGCGCCAGGTGTTCCTGCGCGGCCGACCACAGCCGGTACCCGATCAGGGCATGGCTCTCCTGGATCCGGTGGATGCTCTGCGAGCGGATGGTGAAGCAGAAGTCGAGATCGTCGGTGGCGGCCATCCGGCCGCCGTCGTGCCCGGCGAATCCGATGGTGAGCAGCCCCCGCCGCCGCGCCTCCGCCAGCGCCGTCATCAGGTCGTCGGAGTTGCCGGAGGTGGACAGCGCGATCGCGACGTCGTCGCCGTGCGCGTGCGCGATGATCTGCCGCGAGAAGATCAACTCGAACCCGACGTCGTTGCCGAGCGCCGTCACCACCGCCTGGTCCGCGGCGAGCGACCAGGCCGGCACCGGCCGTCCCCGGGCCGGCCGGCTGAACAGCGTCGCCAGGGTCGCCGCGTCGGTGGAGCTGCCGCCGTTGCCGAAGGTGTAGAGCCGGCCGCCGCGAGCGAAGCGCTCGGCCATGCGCTGCCCCGCCGCGACGAGATCCTCGCCCCACTCGTCCAGCGAGGCCCGTTGCAGGCGCGCGCTCTCGGCCGCCTTGCCGCGCGCCGATTCCGCAAGATCGCGCAAGAGGGCGGTGGCGTCGTGCTCCTGCGCGTCGATGAACGGGTACAGGAAGTCGGTGTCTTCCGGTTCGGTACTCACAGCCGCTCCCCCGCATCGAGTTCCTGCGCGTCGAGTCTGGTGATGGCGACGCCACCGTGCACCAGCACCAGGTCGCCGGGCGTGACGTCGCCGAGGAGGGAGACGTCGACCCGCTCCTGTCCGGTCGCGGTCCGCACCGGCGCGGCGCCGGTGTCGTCGGCCGGCCACACCACCTCGCCGAGCCGGCCCTCGTCGCTGCAGGTCACGCACACCTCGTCGGTGCAGCCCGGATCGGTGAGCAGGCCGGGATGCTCGAAGCACACGTGGGTCAGTTCCCACAGCAGGTGGTACAGCAGCACGAACCGCCCGGTGGCGGGCACCATGGGATCGTCCGAGTCCACCCACAGCACGTGGGTGGCCACACCGGGCGCGGGCCGCGGACCGGAGCCGATCCAGATGGTGTCGGTGCCCCACGCGGGTGCGCGCCGGGCGATCTCGCGCACGGCCGGCTGATCGGCGGAGGCGACCGCCAGGACGACGTCGCCGGGGCGGGCGGCGACCCGGCACTGGGCGACCGGGTCCGGCTCCACGAGCGACACCGACGGCAACGCTCGCTTACCCATGATCACGGGGTGCACGAACTCGACCGCCACGTGATGGGCGTGCGGCTCCCACTGCGGGGACACCACCCACAGGGTCGCCCCGGCATGGAACCGCCGGGCCAGGCTCAGCGCCGTCGCGGCGAGGTCGGCGGCGAGTTCCGCGCCGATGGGTTCGGTGTCGTGTGTCGATGTCATCGCGCTCGTCCCGTCCCGGCGGGGTCCACGGCCCGGCTGCGTGCGAACGCGGCGCCGAGCGCGGCCTGCCCCAGTGACAGGCCACCGTCGTTCGGTGGCACCCGCCTGTGTGTCAGCACCTCGAACCCTCTGTCCTGCAGCATAGTTCGCACCATGCCCAGCAGGAGCCGATTCTGGAACACGCCGCCCGTCAGGCCGATGGTGCGCACCTCCGCCGCCTCGGCGATCCGGGCCGCCAGCCGCACTGTTGCCGATGCCAGCGCACGGTGGAATCCCGCCGCGAGGGCCGCGGCCGGGACCCCGAGCCGGATGCCCGCGACGAGGCAGGCCAGCGTGCCGGCCCAATCCAGCTCGTCCCCGCGCAGCGACGAATGCACCGGCGCGGCATCCGTAGCGGTGCGCGCCAGCACCTCGAGTTCGATCGCGGCCTGCGCCTCGTAGCTGATCCGGTGCCGCACCCCCAGCAGGGAGGCCACCGCGTCGAACAGCCGGCCGGCGCTGGTGGTGCGCACGCAGCCGACGCCCGACGCCAGCTGCGAGTCCACCACGGCGCGTTCGGCGGCACCGAGCGCGCTCACGCACGGCAGGTCCTCGATCTCCTCGATGCCGGCCTCCCGCAGCAGGGCCAGCGCGACCCGGGCCGGGGTGCGCACGGCGACGTCGCCGCCGGGCAGCGGGAACGAACGCAGGTGCCCGGCACGCCGGGCGTCGCGGGGATCCGTTCCCATCAGCAGCAGCTCCCCGCCCCAGACGGTGCGGTCGCAGCCGTATCCGGTGCCGTCGAACGCGATCCCCAGCGCCGGGGTACCGAGCCGGTGATGCTCGGCGAGCAGGGACGCGACGTGCGCGTGGTGGTGTTGCACTGTGTGCAGCTCGACGTCGTGGTCCGCGCAGTAGCGTTCGGCCCACTCCCGGGTCGCGTAGCCGGGATGCGCGTCGGCCACCACCACCTCGGGGGTGACGCGGTGCAGGGCGGTCAGCTGCGCGACCGACGCCTCGAAGGCGCGCCGGCTCTCCACCGTGCCCATGTCCCCGAGATGCGCCGAACAGAAGGCGTAGTCCTGCCGGGTCAGGCAGAAGGTGTTCTTCACCTCGGCGCCGACAGCGAGGACCACCGGCGCGGCACCGCCGAGCAGCACCGGCATCGGCGCGAATCCCCGGGAGCGCCGCAGCGGCAGTTCCACGCCGTCGGCGACCGCGACCACCGAGTCCTCGCACGGCACCGCGATGTCCCGGTCGTGCATCAGGAACAGGTCGACGATGCCGCCGAGCCGGGACACGGCATCGTCGTTGCGGAAGCAGAGGGGCTCACCGGACAGGTTTCCCGACGTCGCCACCAGCAGCCGCGGCACGTGGCTCTCGTGCCCGGGCACCGGCGCGAACAGCAGATGGTGCAGCGGCGTGTACGGCAGCATCACCCCGAGCTCGTCGAGCCCGGGTGCGACCGCGTCGGCGACGGCCGCGCCGGGACGGGTCCGCAGCAACACGATCGGGCGGGCCGGCGCGGTGAGCACGGCCTGCTCGGCCGCGGACAGCAGGCACGCCGCGGTGACGGCAGCGACATCCGGAGCCATCACGGCGAACGGCTTGTCCGGCCGATGTTTCCGTTCCCGCAGCCGGTTCACCGCGGTGGGGTTCGTGGCATCGCACACGAGATGGAAGCCGCCGAGTCCCTTGACCGCCACGATGTCCCCGGCGGCGAGCGCCGCCTGCACCGTGGCCAGCACCTCCGCGTCTCCGTCGATCCGGCAGCCGTCGCGTACGGCGAAGATCCGCGGGCCGCAGTCCGGGCAGCAGATCGGCTGGGCGTGGTAGCGGCGGTCCGCCGGGTCGGTGTATTCGTGGGCGCAGCTCGGGCACAGGGGGAACCGGGCCATGGTCGTCGCCGGCCGGTCGTACGGCAGGTCGGTGATCACGGTGTAGCGGGGCCCGCAGTGGGTGCAGTTGACGAAGGGATGCCGGTAGCGCCGGTCGGCGGGATCGTTCAGCTCGCGCAGGCAGTCGGCGCACGTCGCCACGTCCGGCGGGATCAGGGTGCGCGCCCCGTCGGCGTGGTAACTCTCGACGATGCGGAACTCGTCCTCGCCCCGCGGCATTCGCGGCGCGGCGGCCACGTCGACGAGCACGGCGAGCGGCGGTGCGTCGGCGCGCAGACGGCGGGTGAACTCGTCCAGATCCGCGGCGGCACCCTCGATCTCGAGGAACACCCCGGAGTCGTCGTTGCCGCAGTACCCGCCCAGGCGCAACTCGCGGGCCAGCCCGGCGGCGAACGGCCGGAAGCCGACGCCCTGCACCACGCCACGCACCACCAGGCGCCGGCGCTCGGCCACGGGGTTCACGGCGCCGCTCCCGGTTCGTCCCGGGGCCGTCCCATCAGTTCGAGCCCGGCCATCGCGCGCCGCGCGCCGGCCTCGTCGACCCGCTCCATCGCGAAGCCCATGTGGATGACGATCCAGTCGCCGGGGGCGAGGTCGGGGTCGTCGAGCATGCCGACGTTCACCTTGCGCTCCTCGCCGGCCACGTCGACGAGGGCGAGCTGCCCGGCGTAGCCGTCGAGCCGCCGGATCACCCGTCCCGGGATGCCGAGGCACACCGCTCAGCCCTCGTCCCCGGCGACCGCGGCTCCCGCCGGCGGCGCCTGCGCACGCAGGCAGCGCACGGTGCGCCGGACGGCATCGACGGCCGGGCCGACGGCCGCGGCCACCGCCGGGGACAGCCCGATGCCCTCCTCGACCGCCGCCACCTGGCAGCCCACCACCACGGTGGGGGGCGCCTGCCCGCCGAGCGCCTCGAGGCTCGCGAACACCGCGGCCGGGTCCATGCCGTGCGCGTCGAGGCCGGCCGGCCCCTGCGTGGCGGTGTCGGCTTCGAAGACCCGTACGGCGCCCGGCTCGCCGGCGGCGGGGACGGCGTCGACGAGCACGAGCGCGTCCCACCCGTCGAGCAGGTCGTAGGCCAGGTGCATGCCGCGGATCCCGTAGTCCACCACCCGGGTTCCGGGTGTGTCGGCCGCGATCCGCCGCACCACCTCCGGGCCGAAGCCGTCGTCGCCGAGAAAGATGTTGCCGATGCCCGCCACCAGGATCCGCACCACGTCACATCCTGCGCATCCGCAGGTACCGCTGGATGTCCGGCAGCGACTGCACCGTCACGACCACACCGCCGATCACCGCGGCGGCCAGTGCCGCGGTGGCCAGCATTCCGATGAATCTCATGGCTCCTCTTTCCTCCCGAGCGGCTCGAGTTCGTCGGGCGCGAAGTACAGGTAGCGCCCGTACCAGTCGTGCAGGTCCGCGGCCGGATCCTCGACGAGGACGACCCCGACGTGGGTCTCGCCGTCGACGTCGGCGTGCACGGTGGCCACGCGCGCCACCCGGCCCCGGAAGAACAGGTCCTGCGCGTCGGCCCGGCGCGACGGGTGCAGCCGCACCAGGCTGCCCTGCGCGACCCGGATCCCGCCGACCAGCACCCCGTCCGTCTCGGGTCGGACGCTGGTGTCCGCCTCGGGGGTCCACCAGTCGACGCCGTCGGGCAGTTCGGGAATCAGCCCGCCCTCGCGGTGCGGGTCCCGCAGGATGCCGTGCAGGGCCTGCATCTCGGCGGGGGTCATCGTCTCGCAGCGTTCGA
This sequence comes from Rhodococcus sp. 14C212, assembly GCF_011058195.1. NCBI lineage: Bacteria > Bacillati > Actinomycetota > Actinomycetes > Mycobacteriales > Nocardiaceae > Rhodococcus > Rhodococcus sp. 14C212. The sequence goes on from NZ_JAALEH010000025.1 coordinate 53,298, forward strand.
CGATCTGCGCGGCCCGGGGGTCGGTGGCCCGCGCCTCGGCCTTCTCCTCGTCGGTCAGCGTCAGTACCCGCAGGGTGAGGATCTCGTCGATCTCGGTGGCGTCGAACAGGTCCCCACCGCTCTGCTCGGCGACCTGCGGATGGTCGTACAGGATGATCGGGGACACCAGCAGCGTCGCGGACTCGCCGGGCGTGGCGGGGTCGGTGTCGCCGGCGAGGACCGGGAAATACCGGGTGTGTGCGCACTCGCCCGCGAGGCCGGCGACGTCGGCGGGCGGCTCGAGCAGCGAGACGAACCGCCCGCCGCGGGCGGCGAGGATCAGATGCGCGCCGATCAGCGACCGTCGCAGCGCGTCGGCGGCGTCCGCGGGTGTGTCGCCGGTGTTCTCGACGGTGAGATCCAGGCGCATCGGCGCCCCGGTTCCGGTGGACGGCCCCCGCTCCACGCGGACGACGGCGTGCACCGGCCGTCGCGTGCGTACCACCCGGCCGGTGACGGCACCGTCCGCGGCGGTGAGCAGTTCGATGTCCGCTCCGCCGGGAACGGCGACCGGAACCGTGCGCGGGACGGCGAGTTCGGCGACCGGCAGCGGCCCGAGGGGAATCTCGCATTCCACGGCCTCGTCCCACCCTATCCACGAGCGGCCCGCGACGGTCAGTTCGGCCACGGTGACGTAGTCGTCGCCGTCGCGGCGCTGCACCGTGCGGGTCTGCAGTTGCAGGAACCGCACGACCACGTCGATCGTGGCGTCGGCGCGCAGCGGGCGCAGCACGCACTGCGTGGCCAGCGCCCGCTCCTCACCGATCTCGGCGGCAGCGGCGCCGGGCGGGCCGAGCACACCGAACTGCCAGCGGGAGTGGTTCTTACGGGAACTCGCCCGGTACGGGTACAACAGGTAGCCCTCGTACAGCACGGCGTCGGCCACCGCCCGCACCCGATCGGCCTGTCCCTGCACGGTCACGACGCCGCCTCCCCCGCGCCGGACGCCGCGGCCGCCCTCGCCTCGGCCGCGGCGAGCAGTTCGGTGACCGCCGCGTCGAGATCCGTGTGCCCGTGCGCCACCTTGTACCGGGTCAGCGCCGCCAGCGTGTCGTGCCCCATGCGGGCGAACCCGGTGCCGGGGAAATGACTGCGGATCATCTCGTGCCACACCGAGACCGGCAGGTCGTACCGGGCCTCGCGGTCCCACGGCACCGGTTCGACGGCCACCCCGGCGCCGCCGCGGCCGAACACCGTCCCGCTGAACAGCAGCAGCAGCGGCACCGCGCCGTCGCCGAGGGCGTGCAGATACCGGGCGGCCGCGACCTCGAAGTCGTACGTGCAGGGCAACGGCAGTGCCGTCTCGCACTCGCCGGCGAAGCCGGGCACCATCGTGGACGTCTGCAGCCATGCGAACGAGGAGAGGGTGCTGCCCCACCGGTCGCGCGTGCCGAACAGGTCTCCCAGGGCCGCCTCGGCGTCCGGGCCGTAACGTCGGCGGGCCGGTTCCAGGCGCACCTGGCAGCGCAGCGCCACGCTGTGCACCGGCGCGCCCGTGGTTTCGCGGATCCGGAGGCGCGCCGAGAGGCTCGGGGTGGCGGCATACGGTTCGGGAGCGATGTCGACGACCGTGAAGTCCAGGGCGGTCACGCCGGCCCCCTCGCCGGGACGGGCCGGCTCCGCCGGGCGACCTCCGCGAAGAAGGCGTCGAGCTCGGCACGGGCATCGGTGCCGCCGTCGAAGCCGCGCCACACCCGTCGCAGCCGGCCGACCAGCGCGTAGCAGGCGTCGATGGGCACCAGGTGGCAGTCGGCGGCGCCCCGTCGCGGAACCCGCACGAGCAACGCCTCCACGTCCGGCAGCGGAGGCACGAGCGACGGATTGCCGCCGCACAGCGCCTCCCAGGCGTCGAGCGGCAGTTCCGATTCCGTCGCGCCGGCCGGGCCGGGATAGAACGCGACGGTCCGGCCCAGGGACGAATTCCGGAAGAAGAACGCCAGGTTCACCGGGATCTCGAGACTCGCCCAGGCGCCGGGGGTGAGCGCGAACTCCGGGAAGGACAGGTACCGATCCGGCACCGCCCGGTAGCGCAGTTCCGCCCCGGGATCGGTGAACAGCAGACAGCAGGGCCGGCACACGCACATCAGCTGTCGTGCCTGCACGTCGACGACGTGCCCGTGCCCCTCGCCGATGGCCACGGCGCACATCTCGCAGCGCTCCCCCGCCGGCCGGGGTGCGGCGATACGCTGCAGGACCTCGAAGGGGAACGGCATCACGCCACCCCGGCGGGCACGGCCACCGAGAGCACCCCGTCCCGCACCAGCAGCGGCACCGGCTCGAGATGTTCGTCGCCTGCGTCGAGCCGGACGCCGGCGCCGCGCACGTCGTAGTGCGCCGCACAGGTCGGGCACCGCAGCACCGCCGCGTCCGCGCCGGCCCCGGCTCGCCGGTGCAGTGCCGCGCCGGCGAACGCGTGGGTGCAGACCGGGCACCTGTCCCGGTAGGCGAGGAGCTCACCGGCGACGCGGCACACCAGAACCGGCAGTCCGGCGACGACGAAGCCGCCGACCTCGCCTTCCGGGATCTCGTCGAGCTCCGGTGCCGCACACCATGTTCCCCGAACATCGGGATGCACCCGGGTGAACAGCGCCTCCGCCGGAATGAGTCCTTGCCCCGCGGAGCCGGCGGTCTCGAACTCGAGCTCGGTGATCTCCGGCGCCGCCGCCCGCACCGCCTCCTGCACGGCCAGCTCCAGGGTCACCGCCGACGACGGGCATCCGTGGCAGCTGCCGAGCAGACGTAACCGAACCACGTCGTCGCGGATCGCGACCAGCTCGACGTCCCCGCCGTGCGACCCGAGGTACGGGCGCACCCCGTCCAGCGCCGTGCGCACCCGGGTCGCCACGTCGTGCGGGTGCAGCCCGTGGACCAGCAGCAGACTGGCGACCAGGTCGTCGCGGACCAGGTCGTCGATCGCGCCGGGATACCGGGCCAGCGCGTCGCAGATTCCGGCGAGTCCGGCCCCGTAGAGTCCCATCACCTCCCGGACCAGGTCCTCGGCCCGTTCGCGCGCCACCGGCCCGGCCGCGGAGCTCGCGTCCAGCAGTGCCTCGATACGTTCACCCGACTCCCGCCATCGCTCCATCCGTCACTCCCCGGTGACCGACTGGGTCGGCGAGTGCAGTTTCTCGAGGGTCTTCCCGTCTCCGAGATACATGTGCACCCCACAGGGCAGGCACGGGTCGAAACTGCGCACGGTGCGCATGATGTCGATGCCCTTGAAGTGCTCGCGGTCGTTCTCCTCGAAGATCGGCTGCCCCTGCACCGCGTCCTCGTACGGGCCGGGCGTGCCGTAGCTGTCGCGCGGGCTGGCGTTCCACGGTGTCGGCGGATACGGATGGTAGTTGGCGATCTTCCCGTCGCGGATCACCAGATGATGCGAGAGGACGCCGCGCACCGCCTCGGTGAACCCGCAGCCGATGCCCTCGTCCGGGACCTCGAACGGTTCCCAGGTCTTGGTGCGGCCGGCCCGGATCTCCACCAGCGCCTTCTCGGCGAAGTGCAGGGCGCACGCGGCGGCGTAGGCCTGGAAGTAGGTGCGGGCCCGGTTGCGTTCGAGGGTGTTGCTGCCGTGCTGCGGGATCTTCCACTCCAGCGTCACCGGTCCCTTCAGCGCGGTCTTGGGGAGGTTGATCTGCACGCTCGACCCGGTGGCCTTGACGTAGCCGATGTCGACGAGCCCGGCCAGCGCCGTCGACCACAACCGCGCCAGCGGCCCGCCTCCGGTGTCGAGGGCGAGGTAGTCGGTGCCGTCGAACCAGCGGGGCGACATCACCCAGCTGTACTTGTCCTCGAGATCGCGTTTCTGTGGTCTCGGATTGGTGTGCTGGTTCCAGGGATGGCGACGGTCCACCGGGTTCCCCAGCGGATCGGTCTTCACGAACATCTCCTGATCCGTCCAGTCCTCGTAGTACGAGGAGCCGAGCAGGATGCGCAGGCCCAGGTTGATGTCCACCAGCGAGGTCGTCACCAGCTTGCCGTCGACGACCACCCCCGGGGTGACGAACATCTTCCGGCCCCAGTCCTCCATGTCCCGGTAGGCGAAGTTGCACGTCTCCGGGTCCTGGAACGACCCCCAGCATCCGAGCAGGGTGCGTCGCAGCCCCACCTTCTCGTACCCCGGCAGTGCCTCGTAGAAGAAGTCGAACAGGTCGTCGTGCATGGGCACGACCTTCTTCATGAACTCGACGTAGCGCATGAGCCGGGTCAGGTAGTCGGTCATCAGCTGGATGGTGGCGACCGTGCCGACGCCGCCCGGGTACAGGGTGGACGGGTGCACGTGGCGACCCTCCATGAGGCAGAACATCTCCCGGGTCGAGCGGCTCACGTGCAGTGCCTCGCGGTAGAACTCGCCGGTGAACGGGTTGAGCGAGCGCATGATGTCCGCGATCGTGCGGTAGCCGTGCTGGTCCTCCCGGGGAGCTCGGGTGTTCTCGGCCTTCGCCAGCACCCCCGGATTGGTCTCGGAGACCATCTTCTCGCAGTAGTCGACCCCCACCAGGTTCTCCTGGAAGATGTTGTGGTCGAACATGTATTCCGCGGCTTCACCGAGGTTGACGATCCACTCGCCGAGGTGCGGCGGCCTGACGCCGTACGCCATGTTCTGTGCATAGCAGGAACAGGTGGCGTGGTTGTCCCCGCAGATGCCGCAGATGCGGCTGGTGATGAAATGCGCGTCGCGCGGGTCCTTGCCCTTCATGAACAGCGAGTAGCCGCGGAAGATCGACGAGGTGCTGTGGCATTCGGCCACTTCGCGGTTCGCGAAGTCGATCTTCGTGTAGATACCCAGACTGCCCACGATTCTGGTGATCGGATCCCACGCCATCTCCACCAGGTTGCTGCCGGCGGCGGGATCGGGGACGGTGGCTGTCATCGGGCTGCCTCTCTCGGGGCGGGACTACCAGGTACGGGTCGCGCCGGTGGTGAGTTCCGTGCCGGGCGTACGCCAGGACGGCTCCTTGTCCAATGTGCTCTTCGTCAGGCTCCGCAGCTGCCGCACGGCCGAGCCGTACACGCCGACGGCCCGCGTCGAGAGCTTCCCCCCGGGCGGCTCGTCCATGAACGGCATGAACTTGTCCGGGAAGCCGGGCATCGTGCAACCGATGCAGATACCCCCGACGTTGGGGCATCCGCCGATCCCGTTCATCCAACCCCGTTTGGGGACATTGCATTTGACAACCGGTCCCCAGCAGCCGATCTTCACGATGCACTTCGGGGAGCCGTACTCGGTGGCGAAGTCGCCCTGCTCGTAGTACCCGGCGCGATCGCAGCCCTCGTGCACGGTGATGCCGAACAGCCACTGCGGTCGCAACGCCTCGTCCAGCGGGATCATCGGCGCCTGATTCGTCGCCTGGTACAGCAGGTAGGTCAGCGTCTCGGACAGGTTGTCCGGTTGGATGGGGCATCCCGGCACGCACACGATCGGGATACCCGCCTTCGATTTCCAATCCCAGCCCAGGTAGTCGGGCACGCCCATCGCGCCGGTCGGGTTACCGGCCATGGCGTGAATGCCGCCGTACGTGGCGCAGGTGCCCGCCGCGACGATCGCCGTGGCCTTCGGCGCCAGCCGGTCGAGCCACTCGCTGGTGGTGATCGGTTGTCCGGTCTCGACGTTGTTGCCGAAGCCGGACCAGTACCCCTCGTCGTGCAGCTTCTCGTTGGGGATCGAGCCCTCGACCACCAGGACGAACGGCTCGAGCTCGCCGCGGTCCGCCTTGCGGAACCATTCGAGGAAGTCGTCCGCACCACCCTGGGGGCCGCATTCGAAATCGATCAGCGGCCAATGCACCGCGACCTTCGGCAGCCCCGGCAGCGCGCCGAGCGCGATCTCCTCCACACTGGGTTGCGTGGCGGCGGTGAGAGCCACGGAATCGCCGTCGCAACTGAGCCCGGCGTTGATCCACAGCACGTGGATCAAGGCCTCTTCGGCCGCCTGGGCCTCGGGTGTGGGCATGCCGACCACCTTCCGGAGCGCCCCACGCTCCTGCGCCGCAGGAGTCGACCTTCGGCCCACTTGCGCGGCGCTTTCTCTATTAACGCCCCGTTCCGGAGGGATGTCAACGAATCATGATCGTCCCGACCGGCGGTCGGTGATCCAGCGGTACCACGCCTCCATGCCTTCCCCCGTGGTGGCCGACACCGCGAGCACCTCCACGCCGGGGTTCACCGATCCGGCGTGGCGGCCACAGGTTTCGAGCTCGAAGTCGACATACGGCAGCAGGTCGACCTTGTTGACGACGACGAGATCGGCGACCGCGAAGATGTGCGGATACTTGAGCGGTTTGTCCGTTCCCTCCGGCGTCGAGATGAGCACCACCCTGGCCTGCTCCCCCAGGTCGAAGAGGGCCGGGCACACCAGGTTCCCGACGTTCTCCACGAACAACAGCGTTCCCGGAGCCGGATCCAGCGCGGTGAGCGCGTCGTGCATCATCTGTGCGTCGAGATGGCAGCCGGCACCGGTATTGACCTGCACCACGGCGCATCCCGTCGAGCGGATGCGCTCGGCATCGAGCAGGGTCTCCTGGTCGCCCTCGATCACCGCGATCGGCGCGGAGCCGGACAGCTCACGGATCGTTCGTTCGAGCAGGGTGGTCTTGCCGGCCCCCGGCGAACTCATCATGTTGATCGCCGTCACGCCGCGACCCGCGAGCCACCCCCGCGTACGCTCGGCGAGCAGGTCGTTCTTCGCGAGCACCTGCTGTTCGAGAGTGACGGTCTCGGTCCGCACCGGCGCACCGTCGTGTCCGTGTCCGTGTCCGTGTCCGTGTCCGTGGCCGTGCTCGTGCTCGTGGCTGTGGCCGTGCTCGTGACCGTGACCGTGGGGAAGGTCGTGCGCGTGCGGCACCGTGATCCGCGGCCCCGCCTCGTCGTTACAGCCACAGGTGGCACACATCGCTTCAGCTCACCTCCATCGATACGATTCGAAGCTCGCGGCCCGACCGCACTTCGACATCGGCACTTCCACAGGAGCACAACAGGATCGGATCGAACAGTGCGAATTCGGCACCGCAGTCCCGACAGTGCCCGACACCGGCGGGTGTCTCGATGTCCAGCCGTGCGCCTTCCGCGACGGTGCCCACCGTGACCAACTCGAAGCAGAACAGCATCGAGTCGGGGATCACGGCACACAGCGCTCCCACCGCGACGCGCACGCTGTGCACGCGACGGCCGCCGGCGTGCTCGCACACCGCGTCCACGACGCTCTGCGCGATCGACAATTCGTGCATCGCGGCCCCACTCCGCCCACCTCACGGGCTCGTCTTTCACGATAGGCCGCGGGCCAGCCGCGGGGACGCGGAATCAGGTGCTTCCGTTCTCCGGGGCGGCGTGGTCACGGTCCGGGTGCGTGTGCCCGGCGTGCTGGTGGGTCGCGCCGATCGAATGCAGCAACTCGTGGACCGTCTCGTCCACGAGGCGGTACCGCACCATCCGACCCTCACGCTCCGCCGCCACCCAGCCCTGGTTGCGGAGCAGGCGCAGCGCATGGGACACCGCGGTGCCGGTCATCTCCAGGGCTGCGGCCAGGTCCGTGACACAGATGCCCGGCGCGTGGTGCAGGCACAGCAACAGGCGCAGCCGGTTCACGTCGGACAACAGTTCGAAGCGGTGGGCCCACCGGTCGATGTCCGGCGTGTGCAGTGCCGCAACGGCGCGCCGCACGTCGGCGGGGTCGAACATTGCGCCGGACGTCATGGCTGAAGTCTACGAACCCGCGGGCCGTCGTAGTGCCCACACCCGTACCGCGGGTGCGATCGGATACCGCCCTCGTCCCACGACACGGTCCTACAGTGGAAGGGTAGACCGTGGCCGTGCCGCACGCGCGGCGTCCGCCGCGCCACAGGGGGTGCTCCGATGATGGAGGAAACTTCGGTCCGCGACCTGCCTCGCGCGCTGGGGAACGAACGCCTGACCCGCCGGCTGGCGGAGTGCCGGCCTGCGGTGTTCCTGGACTACGACGGAGTACTCACCCCGATCGTGCCGCGACCGGAGGACGCGGTGATCTCGGACGGCATGCGCACCGTGGTCCGGGAACTCGCGTCACGCTGCCCGGTATGCGTCGTCACCGGCCGGGACCGGGCGGTGGTGCAGCAGCTGATGGGTATCGACGACCTGGTGGTGGCCGGCAGCCACGGCTTCGACATCTGGACCCCGCAACGCGGCTCCGTCTCCGACGACCGCGTCGCCCGGTTCGCGGACCTCGTCGCGGCGGTGACCGACCGGCTCCGCACCGAGGTCGGGGCGATCCCCGGTGCGCTGGTGGAGCCCAAACGGGCGTCGGTCGCCGTGCACTACCGGCTCGCCGAACCCGCCGACCGGAACCGGATCGCGACGGTCGTGCAGGCTCTGCTCGCCGAGTACCGCGGCGAGCTGAAGGTCACCCCGGGGAAGATGGTGTACGAGCTCGCGCCCGCCGTCGACTGGGACAAGGGCCGAGCCGTGCTGTACCTGATCGAGGTGCTCGACCTCGACTCCGCCGACACGGTACCGCTGTACCTGGGCGACGACATCACCGACGAGGACGCCTTCCGGGCGCTGCGCGGACGTGGGATCGGCATCCTCGTCGGCCGGGCGGACGATCCGGAGATGGCAGACCGGACCACGGCCGCCGAGTTCGTGCTCTCCTCCGTCGACGAGGTGGAGCGCTTTCTGACCGCACTGGCGCGGTGATCGCGGACCACGCCACGGGAGTCCGGGAGGGAACGTCGTGCAGGACCCGAAGTTCGAGCTCGACTACGACCGGTTCGACAGCGCGTCGGAGGGACTGCGGGAGGCGCTGACCTCCACCGGGAACGGCTACTTCTGCACGCGCGGCACCGCCGAGTGGGAAGACATGAGCCCCATCCACTACCCCGGCACCTACGTGCACGGGATCTACAACCGCGAGACCACGATCATGGGCGGACGACCGGTGCTCAACGAGGACCTGGTCAACGTCTCGAACTGGCTCGTCCTCAAGCTGCGCATCGAGGGCCAGGACGCGGTCCGGCTCGACAACGTCGACGTGCTGTCCTACCGGCACACCTACGACATCCGGCGCGCGACGGTGGCGCGCGAGCTGCGGTTCCGGGACCGCTTCGGGCGGGAGACGACCCTGCGGAGCCGTCGCTTCGTGAGCATGGCCCACAGCCACCAGGCCGGGATCGAGTGGACGCTCGTTCCGGAGAACTGGTCCGGGCAGATCGAGGTGGTCTCCGCGCTGGACGGCCGCGTCACGAACCAGATCGTCGCCCGCTACCGGCAGCTCGAGGGCCGCCATCTGGATCCGGTGTCCCCGCGCACGTTCGGCAACGAGACCATCGCGCTGCGGGTGCAGACCCGCCAGTCCGACATCTACGTCGCCGAGGCCGCCCGCACGCGGGTCTTCCGCGGCGAAGGTTACGACGACGGCCCCGTGGAGGTGGACCGCTCGCTGTACCAGATGGAGGACTACATCCAGCAGGTGCTCTGCTTCGACGTCGAGCAGGGCCGGCCGACGCGCGTGGAGAAGATGGTCTCGTTGTTCACGTCCCGGGACAATGCGATCACCGAGGCGCTGGCCGCGTCCGGCCGGCACGTGCTGCGGTACCCCGACTTCGCCGACGCGTACACCGAGCACGAGGCGGCGTGGGACGAGCTGTGGGACATCTGCGACGTCCGGCTGCCCAGCGAGCCGCGCGCCCACCTGCTGCTGCGGCTGCACGTGGCGCACGTGCTGCAGGTCTGTTCCCGGCACACGGCGCGGCACGACGTCGGGGTGCCGGCGCGAGGCCTCAACGGGGAGGCGTACCGGGGTCACGTGTTCTGGGACGAGATGTACATCTACCCCTTCCTGAACCTGCGGATGCCGGAGGTGACCCGGAGCCTGCTCCTCTACCGGTATCGACGGTTGTCGGAGGCCCAGGCCGCGGCCGAGGAGGCCGGATACCGCGGTGCGATGTTCCCCTGGCAGAGCGGCAGCGACGGCACCGAGGAGACCCAGGTTGTCCATCTCAATCCGCTTTCCGGACAGTGGGATCCAGACCTCAGCCGCAATCAGCGGCACGTCAACGCGGCGATCTTCTACAACGTGTGGCGTTTCCTGCAGGCCACCGACGACACGGAGTTCCTGGCCGACTACGGCGCCGAGCTCATGCTCGAGATCGCCCGCTTCTGGGCGTCGACAGCTCACTACAACCCCGAGCGCGAACGCTACGAGATCCACGGCGTGATGGGTCCGGACGAGTTCCACGAACGCCACCCCGGCGCGTCCGAGGCCGGACTGCGCAACAACGCCTACACCAACGTCATGGTGGCCTGGATCATGGCGACGGTGCCGTCGGTGCTCGACTCGCTCTCGGCCAGCCGCCGCAGCGCCCTGCTCGCTCAGCTCGCGGTGACGGACGAGGAGCTGCACACGTGGGACGACATGAGCCGGCGGATGTTCGTGCCCTTCCACGAGGGGGTCATCAGCCAGTTCGAGGGCTACGACGAACTCGAGGAGCTCGATTGGGAGCACTACCGTGCCGCCTACCCCGACATCCAGCGGCTCGATCGCATCCTCCGGGCGGAGGGCGAGGATCCGAACCGGTTCAAGATGGCCAAGCAGGCCGACACGGTGATGCTGTTCTTCCTGTTCGACGACGACGAGCTACACGCGACGTTCGAGCGGCTGGGTTATCCGTACGACCAGGATCTGGCCCGGCGCACCATCGAGTACTACGACCAACGGACGTCGCACGGGTCGACGCTCAGCCACGTCACGTTCGCCGGCGTGCTCGCCGACATCCATCCGCCCAGTTCGTGGGAGCGCTTCATGGTGGCTCTCGAGAGCGACGTCAGTGACATACAGGGCGGAACCACCAAGGAAGGCATCCACATGGGTGTCATGTCCGGCACGCTGGACCTGCTGCAGAGCAGCTTCGTCGGGGCCCGGGTCTACAAGGGCGTGCTGCTGTTCCGGCCCCGGCTGGTGGACCGGCTCGACGGCGTGTCCTTCTCGATCCGGTTCCGGGGCACGCCGCTGCGGGTGCGCATCGTCGGCAACGAGTTGACGGTGCTCGCTCAGCCCGAAGGGTTCCACGGCCCGGTCCGGGTGGGTCTCGACGGCCAGGTGTGCGAACTCGGGGCCGGGGAAAGCTGTGTGTTCCCCCTTCCGTCGCAGGAGCCGTCGATGTCCTGAGCGCCGCAGGACCGCCGTGACCGAATGTCACATGGGTTCGATCCGATCGAACCCATGTGACATTCGGCCGCCGGCGCCAGCGCCTTACGGCAACGTGCGGCGCATCAGTTCGGCGACGCTCCGGTCGTACGCGACGAGCGTGACGATCTCGACCGCGGTCCGGGCGGAGGTCAGGGCGGTGACCGCCTGCCGGATCGCGTCTTCCTTCGGCCAGCCGTAGGCGCCGGCGGAGATCAGCGGAAAGGCGACGGTCCGGGCGCCGAGGGTGTCGGCGACGGTGAGGCTGCGGGTGTAGGCCGACCGCAGCAGGTGCGAGCGGTCCTCGTGAGGTGAGTAGATCGGGCCGACGGTGTGGATCACCCAGCGCGCCGGGAGCTTTCCTGCGGTGGTGGCCACCGCCGCGCCCACCTCCAGACCGTTGGGCAACGTCGTCGCGCGCAGGGCCTTGCAGGCGGCGAGGATCTCCGGACCGCCGGCGTGGTGGATGGCACCGTCGACTCCGCCGCCGCCGAGGAGGGAGGACTTGGCGGCGTTGACGATCGCGTCGACGCGCTGGGTGGTGATGTCGCCGTGGACGACGTCGATCAGGGTCACGATTGCTCCTGGAATTCGGTGGAGTGAACGGAGACGGCCGCGCGGCGGTCGTCTCCCTTCCGCGCGGCCGCCGTGGCCAGGCGGATCAGGTCGTGCGCGGTGTGCCCGGGCCAGCCGTGCAGAATGCGCCGCCAACGATCGGGGACCGCCGAGGCGCCCCACCGGGCGCCGAGCAGTCCGCCCGCGATGGCGGCGGTGGTGTCGGTGTCACCGCCGGCGCGGACCGCGGCCTCGAGGGCACGCTGCAGGTGCCCGGCGTCGGAATCGTCGGTGGTACGGATCGCCCACCACGCGGTCTGCAGGGCGTGGACGGTCCATCCGTTGTTCGCGAAGTCGTCGGGCGCGCCGTGCTCGGCCCGGTCGAGCAGCGGAGCCCAGTATCCGGCGACGTCGGCGGGGCAGACCTGCAGGTAGCCGCGGACACCGTCGAAGGTGCCGTGCAGGACGGCGTGGCGGATCGCGTACGTCCACAGCCGGCAGGCCTGAACCGCCTGCGGGTCGTCGTGGGTCAGCAGCGCCACCTCCCCGGCGGCGGCGACGGCGGCGTCGGCGTCGCCTGCGCCGAGATAGGACAGGGCGACCGGGGCGGTCCGCATGAGGGCGCCGTTGCCGCCCTTGCGACCGGTCAGCGCGCGGGCGCGGGCCTGCATCGCCGCGGCGCCGGCGGGGCGATGCTCGAGCACCGCGCGAGTCTGGTTGCCGATGTCCTTCGGGCCGGAGTCGAACCACCGCACGAACTGCGCGGCCACCGCGTCGAGACCTGCAGCGCTGCCGAGGTCGACGCCCGTGGCCGCGACCTCCGCGACGGCGACGGCCATCGCGGTGTCGTCGGTCCACTCCCCCGACTCCCAGCCGAACACGCCTCCGCCGATCATGTCGATCACCGCGTCGGCGGTGGGATGAGTGAACTCGTAGCCGGCACCGAGGGCGTCCCCCGCCGCCGTCGCGAGTAGCACCCCCACCGCCCGGTCATGCTGCTGCGCCGTCAACGCCATTTCCCGCTCCCTCCACCCGACCATTTCGATCAAATCTGCGCTATCAATTTAGATCATAGTCACGCTAAAGTGCAACCGTGAGCGACTGGACGGACGAGGCAGGCCGGAGGCTGGCCGAGTATCCGCACCCCTCGACCGCGGTGGACATCGCCGTGCTCACCTACTCCGACGGCGAACTGCGAGTGCTGGTGGTCGAGCACAGTCTCGGAGGCCTCGCCCTGCCCGGCACCTTCCTCCACGAACGCGAACGCGCCGCCGACGCCGCCCGACGCGCACTGCGCGACAAGACGAGCCTCACCGACATCCGGTTCCATCAGATCGGCGCGTTCGACGCTCCCGAGCGGGACCCGCGCGGATGGGTGATCTCGATCGCCCATGCCGCGGCGTTGCCCCGCAAGGACCTTCCGGGCGACGCCCACCTCGTGCGCGTGCGCGACGGAAAGACCGAGCAGCCGTTGGCCTTCGACCATGCCGAGATGGTGGCGGCGGCCGTCGCGGATCTGCGAACCCGCTACGCGCAGCGCGTGGATCCCGACGGACTGCTCGGCGACGAGTTCACCGTCCTCGAGCTGCGGCGGCTGTACGAGGTGATATTCGGCCTTCCGCTGCAGAAGGATTCGTTCCGCCGCCACGTCGTCGACGCTCTCGTCAGTACCGGGCGCATGTCGAATCCGGGCGCCGGCCGACCGGCGGAACTGTTCCGCCGCAAGGACGGTGCACGGCTGCCGGCTCAGGCAGCGGTGTTGTTCACCGGCTGATATGCCCGCGGGGCGGATTCAGAGGATCGGGTAGACGAAGTGCCCCGGCCCGCCGCCCGGCAGACTCGAGCCCGTGACGTTCGGCAGGTTGGCCGGCAGCCGGATCAGCTTGTGCGGCTGTCCGTTCTGATCGGCCTGCCAGCAGTCGGTGGTCACGCCGTGGAACCCGACGCAGACGATCCGGGTGCCGGTGCCGAACGGGGACGTGAGCCGATTCCGGTTCACCAGCGGATTCCAGTAGTCGAGGTCCGCGGGGGTGAGGAAATCCTTGGTCTCGAACGGCACCATCGGTGTCGGATAGGACGGAATCTCGGGCCACTGGTCCTGCGCCGACGCCGGGCCGGATGCGCCGAAGACTGCGGCGGCCGCCAGCAGCAGCGTCACTCCCGCTCGCCGGGCACGGCGGCCGATACGGTTGCTCGTCATCTCGCCTCCTCGCGGTACTCGTCCCGACCATGGAAGCACGTGGTGCCCGCCGGCAGCGGGCACCACGCGGAGACGGGAGGTTCGGGCCGGTCAGCCGAGCCGCTTGTGGTACACGACGACGTCGCACGGAACGGCGAGCAGCGGAACCAGTTCGGGGTACATGACCTCGGGGCCCTCCGTCCGCACCGGCACGTATCCCATTCGCGGATACCACTGCGACAGGAACACCTTCGACGGGAGCTCGAAGTCTCTGGGCTGGATGATCTCGAGCTGCATGATCTCGTTCCCGAGCCGCGCCGCGTGGGATTCGGCGAACCGCACGAGGGCACGGCCGATGCCTGCACCCCGCACCTCCGGGTCGGCAGCGAGCATCCCGAACTCGGCGACGCGGGCATCGAGTTGCACCACCTTCACGCAGCCCACGATCCGGTCGCCGAGCGATGCGACGAAGAGCTGACCGGCACCGGCCAGTTCGGCGATCTCGGTCGCCGAGGTCCGGGTGGCCCCCTCCGGCCACATGCCGTCCTCTGCAACGGCATAGACGGCATTGACGAGGTCGGCGACCACCTTGGCGGTGTCGTCACTGCCGTCGGCCGGGCGCACCAGCGGCCCGACACTCAGTTCCCCAGAGTCCGTCAACGTCTTTCACCCAATTTTCTCGACGACCGCCGCCCACAACCGCGGAGGGACCGGCGGTCCGGCTTGCCGGGACGAGCCTAGCCGACCGCCACGACGCGACCGTTCCGGCTTCCGAAGGGCGGACACTCAGCCGGGCAGCGCGCCGACGGCGGGCCTCAACGCCCCGAACTTCGAGGCGAGTTCGCGCCGGGCGGCCCGGTCGCCGGCCCGCTCGAGGAACCGCCTGCCGGTGCGGGTGCGGGCGACCACTGTGGAGGCGACGACGTTCTTGACCAGCACCGGAGGAACGGCCCAGGCCGAGGTGACGGGCAGATCCAGCTCCCGCAGGCTCTGCGTGCCGAGGAAGTACCGAAGCATACTCAGCAGGCGCTGCCGCTCGTACCGGCCGCGCACGTCCCCGAGCCTGCCGTGGTCGAGAGTCCGCTGGCCCTCCACGAGGGCCCCGGACAACGCGGCACCCGCGGGCGTGACGTCGTCCTGCACCAGCAGCACGTGGTAGTTGAACACGTGCTGCTCGCGTTCGGTGTCGAACAGCCAGTCCTCGTCGATGCCCATGAGCCATCCGACGTACTTCCACAGGTGCATCACCGCCCGGGACTCCTCACGGGTGACGAAGTACCCGAGTGCCCGCATGCCGAGCAGCAGCGTGCCGTTGAACAGCCCGAGGGTTGCCGCCTGGTCGGTCTGGTTGATCGGCAGACCCCAGCGTTCGACGTCCCATCGGCCGTTGGTCTCGAACTGGTGGTTGATCAGCGCATGCATCGCGCGCACGTGCACGGTGAGCTTGAATCCCTCACCGTCCCTGCGCATCCCGCCCGGCTCGCCGACCGCGGTTCCCCATTTCTGCGTTTCGCCGAGGCGCCGCATCGCGGTCGAGCCAGTCAGGCCCCCGGTCTCGACGAGCAGATCCGGCGGCCCGCCGAACCGGTAGCCCCCGATGAGCGACAACTGGAGCAGCACGTCGATGCGGCTGCGGCCCATCCTGCGGAAGGCCCGGGCGCCCTTCTCCAGCAGGTCGAAGTCCACCCACTCCGGGACGTCGTCGACCACGGCGAAGAACCGCCGCAGAGCCTCCGGCGCATCCGGAACGGCGTCGATGCCGTGCTCGAGCGCCCGATGGAACTGCGCCATGGTCACCCGCTCGGCGTCCGTCCGGGGACGGCGCATCGCGCGCACCAGGTCCGCCCCCACCTCGTCCCGGGCGAACATCCGGCGGCCGATCCGGTCGAGCAGTTCCTCGTCGACGGCGCCGATCCGCGCGTAGGCGCGCAGGGGGCGCCCGATGCGCTCGTTTCTGGGTCGGATGCCGGCGTATCGGTGCGGGTAACGCACCGCCTGCGGGTCCTGTCGAATCTCCTGTGCCACCATGGGCCGATGCTGACACGAGCGATTACTCGCGTTCAATTCGCATCCGGACGGTGCCGGTGAGGCCGGCGGAACAGGGCCGAATGCGCCGGGTGCCGCAGCAGCACCGCTCGCAGGTGATGGTCGAACGCATCGTCGCCGCCGGCCGGGAGGTCCTGCTCACCCACGGTTACGAGGGCGCCTCCACCAATCGGATCGCCGCCGCGGCGGGCATCAGCCCCGGATCGCTGTACCAGTACTTCCCCGGCAAGGACGCCATCGTGGCCGAAGTCGTCGACCGCTGGACCGCGGAGGTACAAGCTCGCATTTCACACGTGTTCACCGGTGCGCTCGACGCCCCCACCTGGACGGAATCGGTGCGGACCAACATGCGGGTGCTGCTCGAGGCACTCGGCGAGAACCCCCGCCTGCTGCGCGTGCTCATCGAGCAACTTCCCCGCACGCGGAACAGCCGGCTGGTCGCGTTCGAACACCGCATCGACGCGCTGCTGGCGATGTGGCTACGCTTCAATCCCGGCCGGCGCCCGATCGAGCATCCCGACGCCATCGCGTGGATGCTCGTCCGCACCGTCGAGAACGTCGCGGTCGGCTATGTGCTCGATCAGCCGCCCATCGAGCCGGACGTCATCGCGGACCAGCTGACGGCCATGATCACCGCCTACCTCAAGGAAATGCTGGACTGACACCCGACACTCGCGTGTCGCTTTCCGGGTTCGTGGCGCTCGTATCGGGGATCGGGAATGTTCCCGAGGAACCAAGGCCGGCGGCTCACAGCCCAGCTATCCCGTTGCCGATCAGCACCAGGCCCAGGACCAGAAGGACTGTCGCCATGATCGCCGCGTGGTGCCGGGTCATCCACTCGTCGGCCACGGCGAGCACGGGATCAGCGCGGTCGGTGAACACACTCCGAATCACGGCCGGAGCGACCACGCCCAGGCTCGCCACGACCGTGAAGACAACCAGCGCCACGACCTGCTCGAGCACCCGCGCAGTCGCGTCCGCGATGACCGCTGCGCCGGCCGCCACCAGGGCGAGATTCTTCGGATTCGCCGCCGCGAACAGAAACCCCAGACGCAGAGCCCGTCGAGCGGTCATGGTCTGTGCGGCCGCCATCCACCCTGGCACGGTGGACTCCTCTCCGGCCTGCGGCCGCGCCCGCCACTTCCGGACAGCCATCAGGACCAGCACGATCCCGAGCGCGAATTTCACAGCACCGGCCCACCAGGTGGGCTCGTCGGCCAGCATGATCACATCCGCCACCGCGAGCACCACGGCGCCCACGACGAGCAGGCCCGCAACCCAGCCACCGACGAAGGCGTACGACACGCTCACCGGCCGCTTGGTGACCAGGAGCACCGACAGCATCACCATCGGCATCGCAGCCAGCAGCAGGCCGACCGCGATCGGTAGGGACTGCCCGATCGCGCCTGTCACGAGTTACCCCTCGGAGTACCGATCATCGACGAAGGGTAGTCGCCTCGGCTATCCGGTGGGGACTGGATAGGCACGCGATATTCTCCGGCCCCGGAGGAAGGGGGGTTGTGCGCAGGCGCAGCCGACAGGCCCGTACCGGGCCGGATAGCCTTCCAGGAATCCAACGTGGAGTTCCGACAAGATCGCGAGGATCCCTTGGCGACAAGGCTCTGAAGACCCGCACCCATCCCTGCAAGCGAACATCCCCGGACCGCCGCGCCAGGCTGGGCTGACAATTACAGATGTTTCGAAAATTGAGTGAGTAATGATCACAAGGAGAGCCCGGTGTGGTCGAGGAAGGCGTGGCACAGGTCGTAGCTCGACCCGATCCGGGTCAGTCCGGCCTCGGTCGCCACACGGACCT
>NZ_JAALEH010000026.1:0-70260 GCF_011058195.1 Rhodococcus sp. 14C212
GGGCGGCACCGAAGCTGGCCTCGATGCTGTGCCGGGCCCGCAGCCCGGCGATCCGGTCCTTGACCGACTGCGGCAGCCGCCGGTAGGCCTCGGCCATGTTCACCCAGACGGTGTCGCCGCCGACCGGCGGGATCTCCACGGCGCGCAGCACCGACCCCATCGGGGGGTTGGGCCGCCACGTGGCGTCGCAGTGGTAGGCGTTCTCGTAGTGCTCGGGCGCGCTGTCGAGATCCTTGTAGATCCGCACCAGACCGGGATGGTCGGGGTCGCTGCCGAGCGCCGGGTGATCCTCGAGCGGACCGAACCGCTCGGCCAGCGCCACGTGCTCGGCGCGGGTGATGTCCTGCCCCCGGAAGAACAGCACCTTGTGACGCAGCAGCAGCGCGTGCAGCTGTTCGAACAGCGCGTGGTCACGCGACACCTCCCCGAGGTCGATGTCGAACACCTCCGCGCCGATCGTGGCGGTCAACGGCTCGACCCGGAACGGGGTCACCGTCCGTGTCCGCCGGGGTGTCTCGCTTGTGACAGACATTTCTTGTCTCCTAGAAGAATTGGGGTTCGGTTTCGGTGTCGGGTAGTCGCCGGGATCAGAGGGTGAACACCGAGGTGCCGATGCTGGCGCCGGCCTCGAGGTCGCGGTGCGCGGCCACCGCGTCGGCCAGTTCGTAGCGCTGGTTGATCTCGATGCGGATCCGCCCGGCGGCGACGTGGCCGAACACCTCGCCGGCCAGTTCGGCCCGCTCGGCCGGGTCGGCGATGTAGTCCGCCAGCGCCGGACGGGTCACGAACAACGAGCCCTTCACCGCGAGCTGCATCGCGTCGATCGGCGGAATCGGTCCGGACGCGGTGCCGAAGCACACCAGCAGGCCGCGACGGGCCAGCGAGTCGAGCGAGGTTGCGAAGGTGGAGGCGCCGATGCTGTCGAACACCACCGGCACTCCGGCCCCGTCGGTGATCTCGCGGACCCGGGCGGGGACGTTCTCACGGGTGTAGACGATCACGTGCGCACAGCCGTTGGCGCGGGCGATCTCGGCCTTCGCGTCGCTGGACACAGTGCCGATCACGTTGATGCCCAGCAGATTCGCCCACTGGGTGACGATGGAGCCGACCCCGCCCGCGGCGGCGTGCAGCAGCACCGTGTCCCCGGCGCCCAGCGCGGCGATGCGCCGCAGCAGATACGCACTGGTGAGCCCGCGCATGGTCATCGACGCCGCGGTCTCGAACGCGATCCCGTCCGGGAGCGTGATCAGGTGCTCGGCCGGCATCACCCGTTCGGTGCTGTAGGCGCCCAGCGGGCTGCCGGTGTAGGTGACCCGGTCACCTTCCCGCACGTGCGACACACCGGCGCCGACGGCCTCGACCACACCCGCGGCCTCGACGCCCATGCCGGCCGGCAACGCGGCCGGGTAGAGCCCGGTCCGGAAGTAGGTGTCGGCGAAGTTGAGGCCGACCGCACCGTGGCGGATCCGGACCTCGCCCGGTCCGGGCTCGCCGACCTCGGCGTTCTCCCACCGCAGGACCTCCGGTCCACCGGTCTCGTAGAAACGAACGACCTTCGCCACTGTATTCTCCTTCTCGGTCCCGGGCGTTCGCGTCGTGACGACTCGAATATCCCAAACACTTTGCTGTGGAACAGCTTTGGATTCCTTCGGGTCTGCCGGTTCGGTTTGTGAGGCCGGTCACCGGTTGGCCCGTGCTGTGATGAACCCAACTCTAATCGGACCATCCCGGTAATACTTATCCTGACGGGACTTCAAATATTCACTTCGAGACGCGCCTGCAATTCGGCGGTCTCGCCGGCCTGGGACATTGATCCCGCCGGGGTGGGACCGACTGCGTCCCGGTGGCGGTGGTGTGAGACGGTGTCGGTGGATCGAGCCGAGCGGGGTTGCGTAGGTGGGCGACGAGGGTGCTCGTCGGATTCGCGTGGAGCGCAGGCGGTGTCGTCTGTGCGCAACCGACGCTGTCCCGATACGAATAGTCTGCTGACCCGATGAGATAAGTATTGTGGCGGCGGTCCGGCTACCGTGGAGTGGCAAGCCGAAGACCCGCATGGGTTCTCGATCGAGTCCCGCACTCCGCGGGCCACGTCACCAGCACCGGGATCGTCGATGTAGCCGGCCGGCGCGGCCACCTGCCCGACGTGCTCGAACGCACCCGTCGCCACCCCCACCAGGAAGATCGATGACCAGGACCATCTATACCCCCGACCACCTCGCCTTTCGTGACACGGTGCGTGATTTCACGCAGCGCCACCTGATTCCGGAGCACGAGCGGATCATCGAGCAGCGGTTCATCGACCGCGAGATCTGGATCGAGGCGGGCAAGCTCGGCCTGCTGGGGCTGGAGGTACCCGAACAGTACGGCGGCAGCGCGGCCGGGGACTACCGGTTCAACGCGGTTGTGGGGGAGGAGCTCTCGCGGGTGAGTGCGGCGATCGCGTCGAGTTTCGGCATCCATTACGACATCGTGGCGCCGTATCTGGTGGAGCTGACGACAGAGGAACAGAAGCAGCGGTGGCTGCCGGGGTTCTGCACCGGTGAACTGGTCGCCGCGATCGCGATGACCGAACCGGCCGCGGGATCGGACCTGGCCGGGTTGAAATCCACCGCCCGCCGCGACGGGGAGGACTGGATCCTCAACGGGTCCAAGACGTTCATCACCAACGGCTACCACGCCGACCTGGTGATCGTGGCCGCGAAGACCAGCCCGGAGAAGAAGGCCAAGGGCATCACCCTGTTCGCGGTCGAGACCGGCATGGCGGGCTTCGAACGGGGCCGCAAGCTGGACAAGGTCGGCCAACCCGAGTCCGACACCGCCGAGTTGTTCTTCACCGACGTGCGCGTCCCCGCGGCGAATGTGATCGGCGACGTGGACGGCGGGTTCGCGTACATGATGCGAATGCTGCCACAGGAACGGATCTGCGCGGCGGTGTCGAATCTCGCACACGCCGAGGCAATCCTGGCTGAGACCCTCGACTATGCCCGGGCGCGCAAGGCGTTCGGTCAGGCGATCGGCTCGTTCCAGTACAACAAGTTCCTCTTCGCCGAACTGGTCACCACGCTGGAGGTGGCACAGGCGTTCGTCGATCGGTGCGTGCAGGCGCACACCGAGGGGCGGCTGAGCGCGGTGGACGCCGCGAAGGCCAAGTGGTGGAGCTCGCAGGTGCAGAACCAGATCCTCGACAGCTGCGTGCAGCTGCACGGCGGCTACGGGTTCATGAACGAATACCGGGTCGCGCGGGCGTGGAAGGACGCCCGGGTGACCAAGATCTGGGCCGGGTCCAACGAGATCATGAAGGAGATCATCGGACGGGACCTCGGACTGTGAGCAGCACCGCGCCGACCACTCACGCGAGCGAATCCACCGAGTGGCTCGCCCGTCTGACGCCCACCCGGTTCGACGCCGGCGCACGCATCGCGTGGCTGGCCTGGGTGCTCGGCTCCATCCGCTGGGCTCCGGCGCTGTGCGTGCCCCCTCGGCCCCGCGCCGGCTCGTATACGACCACTGCTCACGACCCCTTTCTCGAACCACACCGGAGACCCACCACATGACCAATCTCAGTACCAATCTCGTTGTGTCAGCGCGCAACTACCCCGACAAGACCGCGTTGCGGTGCGGCGAGGACACGCTGTCGTTCGCCGAGTTCGACGCGGCCGCGGCGCGGGTGGCAACCCTGCTCGAACGGTCCGGGATCGCACCCGGTGACCGGGTCGCGGTGATGCTGCCCAACACCGCGGCGTTCGCGATCGTGTTCTACGGCATTCTGCGGCGCGGCGCCGTCGCGGTGCCGATGAACCCGCTGCTGAAGGCCCGCGAAATCGAGTTCTTCCTGACCAACACCGCCGCGTCGGCGCTGTTCGCGACCCCGGTGTTCGCCGAACAGGCCCGCGCCGCGGCCGATGCGGCCGACGCCCGGTTGTGGCTGGTGGACGACGACGACCTCGTCCGACTGATCGCCGACCTGCCGGCCCAGGCCGCGCCGGTGGCGCGGGCCGGTGAGGACACCGCGGTGATCCTGCACACCTCGGGTACTACCGGCAAGCCCAAGGGCGCCGAACTCACCCACGCCGGACTGGCCGGCAACGCCGAGGTGACCGCCCGCACCCTGATCCAGATCGGACCCGACGACGTGGTGATGGGCGCACTGCCGCTGTTCCACGCCTTCGGGCTCACCTGTGGGCTCAACGCCTCGGTCCTCGTGGGTGCCACGCTGACACTGGTGCCGCGGTTCGACCCTCGGATCGCGCTCGAGGTGATCGCCCGCGACCGGGTCACCGTGTTCGAGGGCGTGCCGACCATGTACGCCGCGATGCTCGGTGTCGCAGGGGAACTCGACGCGGCGGCGACGGCGAGCCTGCGAGTGTGCGTGTCCGGCGGCGCGTCGCTGCCGGTGGCGGTGCTCACCGACTTCGAGCAGACCTTCGACGCGGTGATCCTGGAAGGGTACGGGTTGTCGGAAACCTCGCCGGTCGCCTCGTTCAACCACCCGGACCGCGTCCGCAAGACCGGCTCGATCGGCACCCCGATCGAGGGCGTGCGGATGCGCGTCGTGGACGACGCCGGTGTCGAGGTACCGGCCGACCAGCCCGGCGAGATCCAGATCGCGGGACCGAACGTGATGAAGGGCTACTGGAACCTGCCCGAGGCGACCGCGGCCGCGATCGACGCGGCGGGCTGGTTCGCCACCGGCGACATCGGCCGCATGGACACCGACGGCTACTTCTACATCGTGGACCGCAAGAAGGACCTGATCATCCGCGGCGGGTTCAACGTCTATCCCCGCGAGGTCGAGGAGGTCGTCTACGAGCACCCTGCCGTGGCGGAGGCCGCAGTGGTCGGCATCCCGCACGACAGCCTCGGCGAGGAGATCGGTGCCGCGGTCACCCTCAAGCCCGGCGTGAGCGCCGACGCCGCCGAGATCGTCGCGTTCGTCAAGCAGCGGGTCGCCGCCTACAAGTACCCGCGTCACATCTGGATCCTCGACACCCTGCCGCAGGGGCCGACCGGCAAGATCCTGCGCCGCGACATCACCATCCCGACGTTCGAAAGCAGCAGCAACCGACCATGACCACCACCACCACCACCAAGCCGGCACACCGCCCCGTCGAGCTCGCCGCGCCGCTCGACCTGCTGCTGGCCGGCTCGGCCCGCGGCGTGGCCGGCCGGATGCTGCCCAACCGATCCTGGGCCCGGCTCGCGGGCGGGCTGGCCACCCGCCCGGGCACGCTCGCGCATCGCGGCGGCACCCTGGCCAGGGAACTCGCTGCCGTCGCCGCCGGCCGCGCCGACCGCGCACCCGGCAAGGGCGACAAACGATTCGCCGACCCGGCGTGGCAGAACAACCCCTGGTTGCACCGCACCATGCAGGCCTACCTCGCCACCGCCGACACCGCCTACAACCTGCTCGCCGACGCCGGCTTGGACTGGCGCGACGCCGAACGGATGCGGTTCGTGCTCGACAACCTCGTCGAGGGCCTCGCGCCGAGCAACAATCCGCTGCTCAACCCGCTCGGGTGGAAAGCGCTCATCGACACCGGCGGCCTGTCCGCGCTCCGCGGGGCGCGCGCGTTCGCCCGCGACATGGCCACCAAGCCGCGGGTGCCGGCGATGATCGAAGCCGGCGCCTACACCCTCGGCGAGACCGTCGCGGTCACACCCGGGGCAGTGGTGTTGCGCACCCCGGTGTTCGAGCTGATCCAGTACGCGCCGCAATCGGCGACCGTGCGCGAGGTGCCGCTGCTGATGGTGCCGCCGGTGATCAACAAGTACTACATCACCGACATCGCCCCCGGCCGCAGCATGATCGAGTATTTCGTCGCCCAGGGCCAGCAGGTGTTCGCCATCTCCTGGCGCAACCCCCACGCCGAGCATCGGGACTGGGACCTCGACACCTACGGCGCGGCGATCCTCGAGGCGATGGACGCCGTTCAGGCGATTACCGGCACCGACCGTACGCACCTGCAGGGCAGCTGCTCGGGCGGGATCCTGGCCGCGACGACCGCCGCGTACCTGGCCGCCACCGGCCACAGCGACCGGGTTGCCGGGCTCACCCTGGCGGTGACCGTGCTCGACCAGGCCCAGGCCGGGTTTGCCGCCGCCGCCCTCGACGAACGCACCGCCGAGACCGCGGTCGAACGCTCGCAGTCCAGGGGCTACCTGGACGGGGACGAGCTGACCGAGGTGTTCGCCTGGCTGCGCCCCACCGACCTGGTGTGGCGCTACTGGGTCAACAACTACCTGCAGGGCCGCCCGCCCGCGCCGTTCGACGTGCTGCACTGGAACGCCGACACCACTCGCATGGCCGCCGGCCTGCACCGCGACCTGGTCCGCATCGGCACCACCAACGCGCTGGCCACCCCCGGCACGATCGACCTGTTGGGCACCCCGATCGACCTCGGCGCGGTCACCGCCGACGCGTACGTGATCGGCGGCATCGCCGACCACATCTCGCCATGGCAGGCCTGCCACCGCAGCGCCGCCCTGCTCGGCGGCGCCGACACCCGGTTCGTGCTCTCCACCAGCGGGCACGTCGCCGCGCTGGTCAACCCACCCGGAAACCCCAAGGCGTCCTTCCGGGTCGGGCCCGTCGACGCGGACACCCCGGAGCAGTGGCTCGACCGCGCGACGGTCACCCGCGACTCCTGGTGGCCCGACTACACCACCTGGCTCGCCGCGCGCAGCGGCGCCACCGTCGCCGCACCCACCACGCTCGGCGGCGCCGACAACTCCCCGCTCGACCCCGCGCCCGGCACCTACGTACACCACACCTGACCCACCACGATCCCAGGAAGCGACATCATGACCACCACACTCGACAACCCGAAAGCACTGCTCGACCTGGTCGGGCGCGAACTCGGCCGCACCGACTGGCGCGAGATCACCCAGGAGCAGGTGAACCGGTTCGCCGACGCCACCGGCGACCACCAGTGGATCCACACCGACCCCGACCGGGCCGTGGCCGGACCGTTCGGCACCACCATCGCGCACGGCTACCTCACCCTGTCGCTGACGCCGCTCGTGCTCGCCGAGGTACTCACCATCGACCACCTCGGGATGGCAGTGAACTACGGGGCGAACAAGGTCCGCTTCCCCGCACCGGTCCCGGTCGGAGCCCAAGTGCGCGCCACCGTCACCCTCACCGCCGCAGTGGAGAAACCCGCCGGCATCGAGGCCGTGTTCACCCTCGTCTACGAGATCCAGGGCGGGGAGCGGCCGGTGTGCGTCGCCGAAGTCGTCGTCGTCTACCGATGACCGGAGACGCCCGCACTACGCAGCGCACCGTCACCGTGGGCCGGCAACGCATCCGGGTCCGCATCCGGCGCGGGTCCGGGGTGCCGCTGGTGCTGTGCAACGGGATCGGCGCCGGGCTCGAGGTGCTCGACCCGTTCGTCGCCGCCCTCGACCCGGCCACCACGATCGTCCGGTTCGACGTCCCCGGCGCCGGCGGGTCGCCGACCTCGTTCGCGCCCTACGGGTTCGGCTACCTCGCGCGGTTGCTGGGGCGGGTCCTCGACCGGCTCGGTATCGGCGTGGTGGACGTCCTCGGCCTGTCCTGGGGCGGGGCGCTGGCCCAGCAGTTCGCCTTCCAGAACCCGCGCCGGTGCCGGCGACTCGTGCTCGTCGCCACCGCCACCGGGGCGGTCATGGTGCCCGGACATCCCCGGGTGCTCGCCAAGATGCTCACCGCTCGCCGGTTCACCGACCCCGACCATGCCGCAGCGATCGCCGGCCAGATCTACGGCGGTACCGCGAGACACCGCGGCGACGACATCGCCGCCCTCTTCGACGCCCAGACCCACGCCGGATCGACGATCGGTTACCTGCACCAGTTGCTTGCCGGTGCCGTGTGGACCAGCCTGCCGATGCTTCCCGCCATCCGCCAACCCACGCTGATCGTCGCCGGCACCGACGACCCCATCGTCCCGATCGTCAACGCCCACATCCTGCACCGGCTACTGCCCCACGCCACCCTGCACCTGCACGACGGCGGACACATCGAACCCATCACCGCCGCCGGCAGACTCGCCCCGGTGATCGACGCCTTCCTCCACGAACCCGAACAACGACGATGACGATCACCAACGGCCGCCGACGCATGCAGTCGCCGCGGGGGACCGTTCGCGCCCCCGCGCTGCGGAGCAGCCGTCGACATCGCCGCCTGCCTGTACGTGTCTCACTGCCCGATCGGGCGTATCTTGAGGTGACATAGGTGTTCTCTCCGGGGCGAGAGGTGGGGCCGGACATGAAGCCGTTGGCCCGCTACGCCGCGATCACGGGGTACGCCGACCTGTGTGCGTCGCTGGGCACGGATCCGACGCCACTGCTGCGCAGCGTCGGGCTCGACCCCGCCGGGTTGGGGCTGCCGGACCGGTGGATCCCCGCCGTCGCGATCGCCCGCCTGCTGGAACGCTCGGCCGCCGCGACCCGCCGCCCCGACTTCGCGCTGCGGCTCGTCGAGCGGCGCCGCTTCGCCAGCCTCGGCCCGGTGAGCCTGGTCATCCGGGAGGAACCCGACGTCCGCAGCGCGCTGAAGTTTCTGATGCGCTATCAGCACATGTACAACGAGGCCCTGCGACTACGGTTGGTCGAGGCAGAGGACGTGGCGACGATCCGGGTGGCGCTCGAGTTGGGCGAACCCGCCGACACCCGGCAGGCCACGGAACTGGCGACGGGGGTACTGCACGGGCTGTTGCGCGATTTCCGCGGCGGCCGCTGGCAGCCCCTGGCGGTCTGCTTCACCCACTTCGCGCCCGAGGACATCAGCGCCCACCTCGAGGCGTTCGGCCCGATGGTCAAGTTCGACCAGGAGTTCTCCGGAATCGTCCTCTACACAAGCGATCTCGATGCACCCAACGCCCTGTCGGGCCCCTCGATCGGCCCGTATGCGCGCCAATTCCTCGACACCATCGACACCCGGACCGAGGCGACGCCCGTCGCCCGGGTCCGCGAGCTGATCGAACTGCTGCTGCCCACCGGGCGATGCTCGGTCGAACAGGTCGCCCGCAGTCTCGGGGTCGACCGGCGCACCGTACACCGCCATCTCGCCGAGGCGGGGCAGAACTACACCGCGGTGCTCACCGCCACCCGCGTGGACCTGGCCGAACACCTCGTCGCCGGCCGGCGCTACTCGCTCACCGAGGTCGCCGACCTGCTCGGTTTCTCCTCGGCCAGCAACTTCTCCCGCTGGTTCAGCAGCGAATTCGATTGCAGCCCAAGGCAATGGCGCGCCAAACATTGGACGGACGCCGGCGTGCGAGCCGGGGCCGCGCTGGTATGACACCGTGCTGCGAGCCGCCACAGTGCCGGCGGCGACCCCGAGGGTCCGACGGTCGGTGGACGGGCATCCGGCGAGTTGCCGGCAGAGCGATGCATCTCATCCCGGCGTGATGCCGGCTCCGCTGGTGTGCCGCGTCGTCGATCGATCCGGTCCGGAGGGCCGGGGTTCGACCTCCGCACGGTGTCCCATATCGAATACATCATGTCCCGATAGGGACAGTATGCCGTGCCGGATCCGGATACCGTGAGGTGCGTCGCATTTCAGGCCCTGCAGGGATCCCCGGTCGGGTCGGGGTGACCGTGGCCGGCTCGAGCGCGGCGACGGTCACCCCGGCGAGCCGGTCACCGCGAAGTGTCCGTAATGCACCGATTTGGAACAGATCTCGGACCCCACCGAGAGTGAGGACCCGGTCCCCACGTCGAATACCCGGCCGGGCCGGGTTTCCCTGGCCTACATGACGACGAAAGAGAGTGTGCAGCGTGCTGGATGCTACCGCGGCCACGGAGTCCGACCGCAGAGATGCCGACCACGACACGTCGGTCGGAGCGGATACGCGGCCGGCCGCGGGTGTGGTGACCGGCCGTGCCGAGTCGCGCGGCCGCGGCACCTGGCTCGATGGGAAGGTCGCGCTCGAACGGGCGCGTGCATTGCTGCCCGGATTGGTGTTGTCTGCCGCGGCGGCGGCGGTGGCAGTTGTCGCGGCGCCCCTGCTGGGTGGGATCAGCCCTCTGCTGATCGCGATCCTGCTCGGCGCGGTGGTCGCGAATCTGGGAACGCTGCCGACGGTTTTCGAACCGGGTGTGACCGTCGCCTCGCGGCGGCTGCTCCGCATCGGGGTAGCGCTGCTGGGTCTGCAACTGCTGCTGCCGAACGTGCTGGCACTGGGGTGGGGGACGCTCGCGGTGGTCGCTGCAGTGGTCGGCCTGGGCATCGCCGGGTCGATGGCGCTCGGGAAGGTGCTCGGGATCGGCTGGACGCAACGGCTGCTGATCGCGTGCAGTTTCTCGATCTGCGGTGCCGCGGCCGCGGCCGCCGTCGACGGCGTGGTGAACGCACGTAAGCGCGAACTGGTGACCACCATCGCGCTGGTCGTCGTCTTCGGCACCGTGATGATCCCGGCTCTTCCCGCGGCTGCAAACGCCCTGGGCCTGGATTCGACCCAGGCGGGAATGTGGGCCGGCGCGGCGATTCACGAGGTGGCGCAGGTGGTCGCGGCCGGCGGCGCGCTCGACGCGGGGTCGTCGGCCGCGGCGGCGGGCGGAGGCGCCCTGGCCATTGCGGTGACGGTCAAGCTGGCCCGGGTGGCGCTGCTGGCACCGGTGGTCGCGTGGATCGGGGTGGCGTCACGACGCCGCACTGCCGCGCCCATGCAGACGCGGCGACCGCCCTTGGTGCCGCTGTTCCTGGTGGGGTTCCTCGCCTGCGTGGCGCTGCGGGCCACCGGTGTTCTCGGACCGGCGTGGCTCGACGCCGCGCGACTGACCCAGACCGCGCTGCTCACCGCCGCGATGTTCGCGCTCGGTACCGGGGTCCGGCTGTCCGTGTTGCGCGGTGTCGGGTGGCGGCCCTTCGCTCTCGCCGCCGCCTCGACGATCGTTGTCGCCGCGACCGCGCTCGCCGGGGTGCTGCTGGTCGGTTAGCCGGCACGTGGGGGACAACCCGCCAACGACGAAGGCCCCGGCTGGGCGATGCGCCGGCCAGGGCCTTCAGGAGAGCCGATGACGGGAATCGAACCCGCGTATTCAGCTTGGGAAGCTGATGTTCTACCATTGAACTACATCGGCACGCTGGGCTTTTGCCGATTTCTCGGCTCCGTCCCAGGCTCGTCGCACACTGTAGCAGACTCCGCGCGGCCGCCGTCACATCCACCCCGGAGCGTTCCGTTTCGAGGGGGAGGTTGTTGCGGCAAACGCCGAGTGGAGGGCTCCGGAACCGCCCCCTCGTCGCCGGAACCTCCCGCTCACCCGCCGCGACAGCGGACCGTCGCACCCGCACACTGGGAACATGAAGGCCACGGGGGAGCGGTCCGAGGCGTCCGAGCTGGCTCGGCTGCTGCTGGACGAGGTGGGCGCGGCGACCGGGGGCGTGCAGGCGATGCACCGCAGCATCTCCGACCGGGTGTTCGGGGCGGTCGCGCTAGGTGTCGGGACGCCGGCGCTGGCGGTGAAGGCCGCGCACGACACGCTCGCCGACGGGGTCTATGCCGCGATCAGGGGTGCCGCGGCGGCGACGGGGAAGCTGGCCGTGCTGGGGCTCGCGGAGTCCACCGGCGACCGGTTGCCGTCGGAGAGCGTCCGCGGGGCGATGGCAATCGCCGCGGTCGAGGGTCTCATCGGCGACGTCCTCGAGGCCGAGGGCTCACCGCTGGCGCTGCCGATGTCGGTGCGGGTGGACAGCCGGGTCGTGCCGCTCACGGCGGACGGCCTCGCTCGCGCGTTCCCGCACGCGACGGGCCGCGTGGTGGTGTTCGTCCACGGGCTGATGGAGACCGAGACGACGTGGCGGTTCGGTGGCCGCCGCACCTACGGCGAACGACTCGTCGACGATCTCGGCTGCACGTCCGTGTTCGTCCGCTACAACACGGGCCGGCGCATCTCCGCGAACGGGCGGGAACTGTCGGCGCTGCTCGACGCGCTCGTGCGGGCGTGGCCGCGCGGGGTCGAGCAGCTCGCGCTGATCGGCCACTCCATGGGCGGGCTCGTCGCGCGCAGCGCCTGCTTCTACGGCACCGAGACCGATGCGGCGTGGACTCATCCTGTGCGCCATGTCGTTTCGCTCGGATCCCCGCATCTGGGGGCGCCGCTCGAGCAGGTGGTGCACTACGCGAGCGCCGCGCTCGTCGCGGTCCCGGAATTGCGGCCGTTCGGGACGCTGCTGCGACGGCGCAGCGCCGGCATCCGCGACCTGAACCAGGGCGCCGTGGTGGACGAGGACTGGTCCGGCCGCGGCATCGACGACCTGCGCCGCGCCGTGTGCCGGGAGGTCCCCCTACTCGAGGGGGCGATGCACTGCTTCGTGTCGGCGACCCTGACGCGCAGCCCGGCTCATCCGGTGGGGCGGTTGCTCGGGGACGGACTCGTCCTCGTGCCGAGCGCGTCGGGGCACGGCCGGACCCGGCGCATCGGCTTCCGCATGGAGGACGGCATGCACCGGGCGCCGGCGCACCATCTGACGCTGCTCAACGACGACGAGGTCTACGGGCAGCTGCTGATGTGGCTGCGTACCGGCCCCGAAGGGACTAGACCAGCGGACGACCCGTCCGGATCCGCCGGCGCAGATCGGCCATGAGCAGCCGGTTGGGGGCTTCGCGCAGCGCCACCGGGATCCGCGAGTTGATCGCGCCGAGGGTTCGCGTGAGCCGGTCGAAGCGGCGCTGGTCGCGCGGGCTCCACGGCAGCCGCATCCGGTCGCGGAACATCGGGGGCAGGAAGCCGGTGGTGAGGAACAGGTTGAGCCGGCCGAACAGCAGCGAGACCGGGCGGGGCAGGAACCGCATGGTGGCGATGGCACAGAGGTGATCGCGCACGACGTCGTCGATGTCGACCTTGGCGAGTGCTTCGTTCCAGTACTCCTCGAACGCCTCCCGGTCGGCCGGCCACAGGTCGGGCTTGACCTGCAGGGTGGTGCCGAAGGCGGCGCCCTTGCGGTAGTACCACTCGACGGCCTCGGCCGGGATCGGTCCGTAGAGCGCGTTGTGCACGTCCTCGAAGCCGCGGTAGATGCACGCGGCCACCCACAGCTGCAGTTCGGGGTCGAAGGCGTTGTATTCGACCGGGCTCGCCTCGGTGGAGCGGACGTGGCGGTGGGCGGTGTTGACGGCGCGCCGGAAGAGTTGCTTCTCCTCGTCGGTGCCGGTGGCCGCGACGGCGAGGTAGGTGAGGGTGGTGCGGGTGCGCTTGATCGGATGGTCGAACAGCCGGCCGGAGGCGACGCGGCTCTCGACGACGCCGTAGCCGACGCCGGGGTGGGACAGCTGCATGATGACGTTCGCCGCGCCGGCCATGAGGCCGAGGCCGTCCATGACGTCGTCGAACTCGGCAGGCTTCTCGAGGGTGGTCACGAGGTCGATCCCTTCGTCCGTCCGATATGTGAGCACGACTGTAGTCACATATATGATCGGGGTAAAGGGCTCTCCTGAGAAGATGGACGGATGGCGACAGGACGGCTCTACGGGGGGCGTGGGGGAGAACAGCGGCAGGCGAAACGGCGGGCGCAGCTCATCGAGGCCGGGCTCGACATCCTCGGCGGACCCGACGGCGATCACACCCTGTCCGTCCGCGGCGTGTGCAAGCGCACCGGCCTGGCCTCGCGCTACTTCTACGAGAACTTCCCCGACCGTGACGAACTCACCGTCGCCGTGTACGACCACGTGATCCAGCGGATCGCCGAGAGCACCCTGCGCGCGGTCACGGAGGCGCCGCGCGACGAACGGTCGGTGGTCCGGGCCGGCGTGGAGAACATCGTCCGCGAGGTCGCCGAGGACCCGCGCATGGGCCGGCTGATCTTCTCCGTCAGCCAGGCCAACCCCCAGCTGGTGAGCCGGCGACTCGAGTCGTCGCGCATGTTCGCCGGGCTGGTGACGGCGCAGGCGGTGGACTTCTTCGAGGTGAGCTCGACGCCCCGGCTCGACCTTGCGGCGCACTTCGTCGTCGGGGGCCTCGCGCAGGTGCTCACGGCGTGGCTCGAGGGCGACAGTCCGCTGAGCCAGGACGAGGTGATCGAGGCCTGCACCGACTTCCTGCTCACGATGTCGTCGCAGGCCCGCTGACGCGCAGGCGCCCGCTCGCCGCCCCCGCCGCGGCCGCGACCACCGCGGCGCCGGCGAACACCGCCGCGAACCCCCAGCCCGTCGCGTGCGACAACCCGAACACCACCGCGCCGACGGACAGCCAGAGCGACTGGCCGACGGCATCGTTGACCTGCATGGCCGCGGTGTTCGCGCCGGTGCGCTCGGGCGGCGACCAGTCGAGCAGCAGCACCGACGCCGACACGAACGCCAGCCCGATCCCCAGGCCCGCCAGGCCCCAGCCGAGCAACGGAACGATCGTCCGGACCGCGGGCGCGGCGACCGTCGCCGTCACCGGGATCGCCGCCACCAGCGCGACCACGCCGATCCGGATCCGGCGCACCGGATCCGCGAGCATCCGCGCGTGCGCCGCGAGCCACGATCCCGCGAACCAGGCCACCGCCGACAGCGTGAGGAAGCCGCCGGCCGCCGCAGGGGAGTAGCCCCGGAACTGCACCAGGGCCAGCGGCACGTAGACCTCCACGCCGAAGAACGCCGCGCCGGCCAGGGCCCGCGCCGCCAGCAGCGCGGGCAGGCCCGGACCGAACCGCCACGTTCCCCGCGGTAGCAGTCGCGGCACCGCCCACGCCACGGCCACCAGCGAAACCAGCAGCACCACCGGCCATCCCGCCACGGACCGCTGCCCGGCGATGCCGAGTCCCAGCACGGCGACCGCCGCAACGGCGCCGCGGCCGAGCGACCACGGTTGATCCCCGGCACCGGGGGCGGCCGTGCCGCGCAGCGCCGGGATCAGCGCCGCGACCGCGACCACCGCGGGAACGGGCGCGACCGCGAACACCCAGCGCCACCCGAACCCGTCGGCCAGCGCACCCGCCAACGGTGGACCCAGCAGCGCCGGCAGCAACCAGGCACTTGTCAGAACGGTGAACACCCGGGCCCGCAGCTGCTCCGGGTAGGCGGCGGCCACCACCACGTAGAGGCTCACCCCCACCAGTCCCGCGCCCAGGCCCTGCACGGCGCGGGCGGCGAGGAACACCGTCATGTCCGTCGCCGCCGCCGCGCCGACCACACCACCGGCGAACACCACCACCCCGGTATACAGCGCCGGGGCGGGACCGGCCCGGTCGATCCACGGCCCGGCCAGCCGGATCCCGAAGACCGACACCGCGATCGGTGCCGCGAACGCCAGC
The DNA here is from genome assembly GCF_011058195.1 of Rhodococcus sp. 14C212. Taxonomy (NCBI): domain Bacteria; kingdom Bacillati; phylum Actinomycetota; class Actinomycetes; order Mycobacteriales; family Nocardiaceae; genus Rhodococcus; species Rhodococcus sp. 14C212. The sequence continues at coordinate 15,218 of NZ_JAALEH010000026.1, forward strand.
GCGTAGGAGCCGTAGTCGCCGAACTCGTGGCCGACGAGCGGCATCACGGTGGCGACGGCGAACGACTCGAACGCGACGAGGAACGCGAGTGCGAAGACCCCGGTCGTGGTGACCCGGTACCGCGCGGACCACAGGGGTGGATCCGCGACGGTGGTCACCGCGCCACCTCGACGAGTTCGACGAGAACGTCGGGGCTGCCGAATCGGCGTCGGACGACGGCGCGCATGTCTCCTCCTGGCTGTCCGCGGGTACGGAACCCAGCCAACAACCTCGAGCCGACTCGAGGTCAAGCGGCGCGGTTGTTAACCTCTACCTCGTGCTGCTCTCCGATCGCGACATCCGCGCCGAGGTCGCCTCCGGGCGTCTCGGCATCGACCCCTTCGATGCGGCGATGGTGCAGCCGTCGAGTGTGGACGTACGGCTCGACAGCCTGTTCCGCGTCTTCAACAACACCCGCTACACGCACATCGACCCTGCGCAGCGGCAGGACGAGCTCACCTCGCTCGTGCAGGCCCCGCCCGGGGAGCCGTTCGTGCTGCACCCGGGCGAGTTCGTGCTCGGCTCCACGATGGAGACGTGCAGCCTGCCCGACGACCTCGCCGGCCGTCTCGAGGGCAAGTCGTCGCTCGGCCGCCTCGGACTGCTGACCCACTCCACGGCGGGGTTCATCGACCCGGGCTTCAGCGGGCACATCACCCTCGAGCTCTCCAACGTCGCCAACCTGCCGATCACGCTGTGGCCGGGGATGAAGATCGGGCAGCTGTGCCTGTTCCGGCTGACCAGCCCGGCCGAGCACCCCTACGGCAGCGCCGCCGTCGGGTCGAAGTACCAGGGCCAGCGCGGCCCGACGCCGTCGAAGGCGTATCTCAACTTCGTGCGCGAACACCCCGACGCCCGCCCGAGCTGACCGGGCGGTTGTCGCGCCGAAGGGGCGGTTGCTGCGCGGGCCTCTCGACGTTCGCCGCAACAACGACCCCCTCGAAACGACACACTCCCGCTCAGCCGCCGAGATTCGCGACGGTCGCCTCGAGCGCCGCCGCGTGGAACTCCAGATCGGTGTCGTTGTAGTCCCGGTCCTTCGGCAACTGCTCGCGCAGCTCGTCGCGAGTGACGATCGCCAGGGCGCGGTTCTCGTCGGTCAGCTCGCCCGCGCCGACGACCCGCGGCCGGCCGCCCTGCAGGATCAGCGTCGCGCCGTCGAGCGACGACTCGAGCAGCGCGCGCAGCGTGTCCGCTGTGACGTGAGTGTTCACGGGTTTGTCTCCTCCGGTCGTGGTCCTCCCTGCCGAAGGCGTACCCGTCCGGTTGCGGTTCAATCGTGGCGACGGACCGATCCGAGCCCTGCGACGTCGTCGCCCGGATCGCGATTTGCTGCCAGCGTTCCCGCGGTGCCCGGCATAGTGTGAAAGGGACAGGGGAGCCGGGTGGGTCCGTGCCCCGAACAGTTCGTCGATGCGGCACTGCGGTGCAGGAGGAGGCGGCCATGTACGGGTGCGAACGGACCGTTCCGGGCGGCGGACGCGACCCCGGGGGTGTGCGATGACCGCAGCCCCGCACCCGGACGTCGCGGACCTCGTCCTCGCCGGCGGCGGGGTGAAGGGCATCGGCCTCGCCGGCGCCGTCGTGGCTCTGGCCGACGCCGGATACCGGCTCAACCGGGTGTCGGGCACGTCCGCGGGGGCGGTGGTCGGCGCCATCGTCGCGGCCGGATCGAAGGCCGGGTGGACGGGCGAGCAGATGCGCGACGCCGTCTTCGGGATCAAGTACCGCAAGTTCCTCGACCCGGGGCCCGTCGAACGGATTCCCCTGCTGGGTCCCGCATTCGCGGTGCTCCGGGGGTCGGGGATCTACCAGGGTGACTACGCGCACGCCTGGATCCGGGACACGCTGAAGGACCTGGGCGTCAGCACCTTCGGGGATCTGCGGATGGACGACGAGGACATCCCCGAGGAGCGACGGTACCGGCTGGTGGTTACCGTCACGGACATCACGCGGGGCCTGCTGGTCCGGCTGCCGTGGGACTACCGCTCGGTCTACGGCCTCGATCCGGACGAGCAGTCGGTGGCCGACGCGGTGCGCGCGTCCATGTCGATCCCGTTCTACTTCCGGCCCGCCACGCTCACCGCCACGTCCGGGTTGACGTCGACCCTGGTCGACGGCGGGCTGCTGTCGAACTTCCCGATCGACTCGCTCGACCGGATCGACACCGAGCAGCCCCGCTGGCCCACCTTCGGCGTCACCGTGTTGCCGAACCTGCCCGCCGACAACGACAAGGTCCTCCCGCCGCTGCGGCTGCTGCGTCCGTTCTCGGCCCTCGGCGACTCCCCGGAGCTGATCGAGGGCATCGTCACCACCGTGCTCGTCGGCCGCGACCAGGCCCACCTCAACCAGCCGTGGGTCAGCGCCCGCACGATCCGCGTCGACTCGACCGACGTGGGGGTCCTCGACTTCCACCTCGACAAGTCCGAGATCGAGGCGCAGTTCGCCAAGGGATACGAGGCGGCGCAGGGGTTCCTGTCGACCTGGAACTGGGTCGAGTACGTCAAACGCTACCGCTCCCACGGAAAGAGATGGTGAGTCCATGACGACGGCCGCAGACCGGATCGAATCACTGTTCGCTGCAACGAAGATCGGCGCCCTCGTCACGCTGAAGCGGGACGGGCGGCCGCAGCTGTCCAACATCGTCTACCACTACGACCCCGGCGCCCGGGCCTTCTCGGTCTCCGTCACCGACGGGCGGGCCAAGACCGCGAACGTGCGCCGCGACCCACGCGTGAGCCTGTACGTCAGCGCCGCGGACGGCTGGGCGTACGCGGTCGCGGAGGGCACCGCCGAGCTGTCGCCCGTCGCGAAGGACCCGCACGACGACACCGTCGGGGAACTCGTCGCCCTGTATCGGGAGGTGCAGGGCGAACATCCGGACTGGGACGAGTTCCGGGACGCGATGGTCGCCGACCGCCGCCTCGTGCTGCGGATGCGGGTGGAACGGTTCTACGGGATGACCGGACCGACCGGCTGATCCGGACGAAAGGGGGAGACGATGCCGCGCGCGTCGACGACAGAGTTCGCAACCACCACCGAGGGGGATCGGTTCCTCCGCGCTTACGATGCCGTGCTCGCGAAGTGGCCGGCAGACGTCCGCGCGGTGACCGTCGAATCGGAATTCGGCACAACCCATGTCACTGTCTGCGGCCGCGAGGACGCGCCACCGGTCCTTCTGCTGCCCGGCGGGGGTGCGACGTCGACGGTGTGGTTCGCCAACGCCGCCGCGCTCGCCGACCGGTACCGGGTCCTGGCCGTGGATCCGATCGGTGACGTGGGACGGAGCGTCGCGCACGGAAAGCCGATGCGCAGCGTGGACGACCTGCGCTCGTGGCTCGACGGCCTCGCCGCGACGCTCGGCCTGTCCTCGTTCCACCTGATCGGCCACTCGTACGGGGCGATGATTGCGCTCGCCTACGCACTCGAACGACCCGAGCGGATCCGCAACATGGTGTTGCTCGATCCGAATTCGTGCTTCGCCCGGATGCGCGCCGGGTACCTGGCTCGCGCGGTCCCGCTGCTGCTGCGGCCCAGCGGAGACCGACAGCGACGCTTCCTGCGCTGGGAGACCGACGGCCGGCCCCTCGACGAGGACTGGCTCGAGTTCGTCGCCCTCGGTGCCGAGCACTTCCCGACGGGCAAGCTCGTCGTCCCGAAACGTCCCGGCCGCCCCGCCCTCGCCGGGCTCGCCGTGGACACGACGGTCGTCCTCGCGGCCGGCAGCAAGGTCCACGACAGCGCGAAGGTGGCGGCCACCGTGGCGGCCGCGAGCTCGCGGCTGCGGCCGGTGCTCGTCGAGGGAGCAACGCACCACACGATGCCGATGGTCCCGGCCGCGGAGGTGAACGCCACCCTGCTCGGCGCGCTCGGCTGACCACCGATTCCCGCGCGGTCTCGTTCAGTGGGAACGGCGATGTGCGGCACGTCACAAGCCTTTACGTTCGGTCGGCAACAGGCCGTGCGTATCGACGTCCGTCCTGAAATCGATTGTGCGCGCGAGCGCTTCGAGGAAGGGGCGAGATGCCGGTCGCAACGGGCAGGTTTTCCATCCGGCGGTGGACGGCCGCCCTCGGGACGTGCGCGGTGCTGGTGGCCGGGTGCGGCTCCGAGGCGCCCGGGCATTCGGGCGTCGCCGACCCGGCGATCCCCCTGCGCTACGCGACGGTCTTCGGCGCGTCCTCCTTCGACCCGCACAAGACCAAGATCACCAGTGATGCCACGATGCTCAACCTGGTCTACGACCGGCTCGTGCACCGCGACGTCGACGCGCAACCCGTCCCCGGCCTGGCCGAATCGTGGGAGCTGACGGACGAGTCCCTCACCCTGCATCTGCGCGAGAGGGTGAGCTTCGCCGACGGTTCCCCCGTGGACGCGGCCGCCGTCCGGGCCAACCTGAACCGCGCACTCGAACCGGACTCGGTGACGGCACCGATGCTCGCCGGGGTCACCGGCATCACGACCCCCGACGAACGCACCGTCGTACTCGCCCTGGACCGGCCCGGCGCGCAGCTCGTCCTCGCGCTGTCCGACCTGCCGGGAATGATCGTCGACCCCGACGCATTCGGAACCCCGGAGAAGAACGCCGCGCTGGCACTCACCCCGGCCGGTGCCGGCCGCTACACGGTGACCCGCGCGCAGCCGGGCGCCGAGTACGAGTTCACCGCCCGGCCCGGCTACTGGGATCCCGAAGCGGTCCGCACCGACAGCGTGGTGTGGACGGTGATGACCGATCCGCAGGCCCGGCTCGCCGGCGTCGCCTCCGGAGACCTCCACGCCGCCATCACGACCCCGCTGACCATCGACGCCGCCGAGCAGCAGGGCCTGCGCGTCGAGTCGGCACTGCGGCTCGACCACATGGCCGTCAACCTCAACCGGTCGCGCGGGGAGTTCGGCAAGCCGGAGGTGCGGCAGGCTCTGGCGTACGCGATCGACCGGCAGGCCATCGCCGACACCGCGATGGAAGGTCACGCCGAGGCCGCGACCCAGAACTTCCCGAAGGACTACTTCGCCTACGACCCCGACCTGGCCGACGCCTACCCGTACGATCCCGACAAGGCCCGTCAGCTCCTGGCACAGGCGGGACTGCCGAACGGGTTCTCCTTCACGGCGATCCTGCTCAACCTGCCCGAGAACGTGCAGGTGGCGCAGATCGTGCAGCAACAGCTCGCCGAGGTCGGCATCGACATGCAGCTGAAGCCGATGCCGCCGTCCGAAGCCTCCCCGACGTTCAACCGCGGGGACGCCGACGCCATCGTCACCACCTTCACCGGCCGGTCCGATCCCGCCCTGCTGTTCTCCTCGTTGTACGGGGCGCAGTCGCCACAGAACCCGTCCCGCAGCACGGCCCCCGGATTCCAGGAGGCCCTGGATGCGGCCAATCGCGAGTCCGACCCGCAGGCGCGTGCCGACAAGCTCGGCGACGTGTCGAAACTGGTCAGCGACAACGCGCTGGCGATCCCGCTGGTGTTCTTCGAGCTCGGCTCCACCCTGACCGATCAGGTCGTGGGCTACGAACCCACCCTGCTCGTCGACGAGTGGCGCGGCGTCGGCGTCGCCGCCCCGTGAACCAGTCGACGAACCGAATCCCCCGAGGACTTTCATGTTTCGCAGATCGATGAAGGCCGCCCTGTCCGTGCTCGCCGTCGCCGTGGCGGTGGCCGGGTGCGGCAGCTCCGCGGCGACGGACGCCGCACAGACCGTCGACCCGAACGCGACGTTGCGTTATGCCACCACCTACGGCGCGTCGTCGTTCGACCCGCACAAGACGAGGATCACCAGCGACTCGATCATGCTCAACCTGGTCTACGACCGGCTGGTGCACCGTGATCGGGACGCGAACCCGATTCCCGGACTGGCCGAGTCGTGGGAATTCGCCGACGACGGATCCACCCTGACGCTGCGCCTGCGGCAGGACGTGACCTTCTCCGACGGCACGCCGTTCGACGCCGCCGCGGTGGTGGCCAATCTCGAACGCGCGATGCAGCCCGACTCGATCACGGCCGCCATGCTCGCCGGTGTCGCCGCGGTCGACGCCCCCGACCCGCAGACCGTGGTGCTGCGGCTCGACGGGCCGGGCGGGCAGCTCGTGCTCACCCTCTCCGACCTGCCCGGAATGATGGTCAACCCCAACGCCTTCGGCACGCCCGACAAGGACGCCGCCCTGGTGCTGACCCCCGCCGGCACCGGCCGCTACACCGTCGCGCAGGCACAGCCCGGTGCGCAGTACGAGTTCGTCGCCCGGGACGGCTACTGGGATCCGGAGGCGGTGCAGGCCCGCGCCTTCGAGTGGATCGTGATGACCGATCCGCAGACCCGGGTGAGCGCGGTGGCCTCCGGTCAGCTCGACGCCGCGATCGCCACCCCGCTGTCCGTCGACCCGGCCGAGCAGCAGGGCCTCGAGTCGCACGTGCAGACCACCCTCAACAACTACGTGCTCAACCTCAACCGGACCCGCAGCGAGTTCGGCAGCCTCGAGGTGCGGCAGGCCCTCGCCCACGCCGTCGACCGGGAGGCCGTGGTCGAGACCGCCCTCGAGGGGCACGGCGAGGCGGCCGGTCAGAACTTCCCCACGGGGTACTTCGCGCACAACGCCGCCCTCGACGGTCAGTACGCCTTCGACCCCGAACGCGCGAAGGCCCTGCTCGCGCAGGCCGGTGTGCCGAACGGATTCTCGTTCGTCGCCGGCGCGTCCAACCTGCCGGAGAACCAGCTCATCGCGCAGATCATGCAGGAACAGCTGGCCCGGGTGGGGATCACGATGGAGATCCGGTCCATGACGCCGACCGACCTCAACCCCGCGTTCAACCGCGGCGAACTCGACGCCATCCTCACCACCCTGACCGGTCGGGCCGAACCGTCGCTGCTGCTGACGTCGTACTACGGGCAGGACTCGCCGCAGAACCCCTCGCACGACGACATTCCCGGATTCCGGACGGCGATGGAGGCAGCCAACCGGGCCACCGATCCCGACGAACGTGCCGCCCTGCTCGGGGAGGTCAACGCCGTGGTGATGGACCACGCCGCGATGCTGCCCGTCGCGTTCGCCGAACTCGGCGCGATCACCTCCGGCACCGTCGTCGGCTACGAGCCGAGCCGGGTGCTCGACGAGTGGCGCGGCGTGGGAGTGGCCGCGCCGTAACGCCCGTCTCCCTCCCACGTTCCGTCTCCCTCCCACGCCGAGAAACGGAGAACATCATGGCCCGTCGCACGAGACTCGCCCTGGGCGCCGCGCTGGCCGTCGCGCTCCTCGCCGGGTGCGGTTCCGCCGGCACCGCGACGTCGGACACCGTCGACCCGCAGGCGACGCTGCGGTACGCGACCACCTACGGGGCGTCGTCGTTCGACCCGCACAAGACCCGGGTCGCGCAGGACAACATCATGCTGACCCAGGTGTACGACCGGCTGGTGCACCGCGACCGGGACGCGAATCCGATTCCGGGACTCGCCGAATCGTGGGAGTTCTCCGACGACGGCCGCACCCTCACCTTCCACCTGCGGAAGGGCCTGCAGTTCCAGGACGGCACCCCGCTGGACGCGCAGGCGGTCCGGACCAACCTCGAACGTGCCCAGGAGCCGGACTCGATCACCACCACGATGCTCGCCCCGGTCGAGGCGATCGAGACCCCCGATGCCACCACGGTGGTGCTGCGGTTGACCGGGCCCGGCACCCAGCTCGTCCTGACGCTGTCCGATCTGCCCGGAATGATGGTCAGCCCGAATGCGTTCGGCACGCCGGAGAAGGACGCCGCCCTGGTGCTGCGGCCGGTCGGCGCGGGTCGGTACACCGTCGCCGACGCCCAGCCCGGCGCGTCGTACGACTTCGTCGCCTGGGACGGCTACTGGGATCCGGAATCGGTGACCGCCGAGCGCTTCGAATGGGAGGTCGTCACCGACCCGCAGACCCGCATCAACGCGCTGGCGTCGGGCGAGCTGGACATCGCGATGGCCACCCCGCTCTCGATCGACCCCGCCGCCGCACAGGGCCTGGACTCCCAGGTTCAGACGAGCCTGAACCACTACGTCCTGCACTTCAACCGCACTCGCAGCGAATTCGACAACGTCGACGTGCGCCGGGCGCTGAGCACCGCGATCGACCGGCAGGCCCTCGTCGACTCCGCCCTCGAAGGCCACGGCGAGGCGGCCGGCCAGAACTTCCCGCAGGGCTACTTCGCCTACAACCCGGAACTGGCCGACCGCTACGCCTACGACGAGCAGGCGGCGCGGGAGACGCTCGCCGCCGCCGGACTGCCGGACGGGTTCACGTTCACCGCCGGTGTGATGAACCTGCCCGAGAACGAGCGGATCGCGCAGATCGTCCAGCAGCAGCTCGACGCGATCGGCGTCACCATGCAGATCCGGCTGCTCAGCCCCGCCGAGATGTCGCCCGTCTTCAACCGCGGTGAGCTCGACGCCGTGCTGACCACCTTCTCCGGGCGGGCCGATCCGTCGCTGTTGCTGACCACGTACTTCGCCCCGGATTCGCCGCAGAACCCGTCGCACGACGTCACCCCCGGCTTCGCGGAGGCCCTGGCCGCCGCGAACGCCGAACCGGACCAGCAGGCCCGCGGACGGCTCCTCGGCGACGTCTCCGCCGCGGTCGTGGACCAGGCGCTGATGATCCCCCTGGCATTCTCCGACCTCGGCGCCACCCTCACCGATCGGGTCGTCGGATACCAGCCGTACCGCGCACTGGACGAATGGGGCGGGATCGGCCTCACCGCCGCCGAATGACCGCTGCGGCCGCGCCCCGAGCGACACCTCGAGAGATGTAAAGGACCGGCAGGATGCTTCGATTGATCGGGCAACGGCTGCTCGCGGTGCTACCGCTGCTGCTGATCGCCACCGCCATCACCTTCGGCCTGATCTTCCTGATCCCCGGCGATCCCGCACACCGGATCGCCGGCGAGACCGCCACACCGGAACAGATCGAGCTGGTGCGCACCGAACTCGGGCTCGACCAGCCCGTCGTCGTGCAGTACGCCGACTTCCTCGGCGGACTGGTGCGGGGCGATCTGGGGACGAGCTTCACCTACAAGGCGCCGGTGCTCGAGATGATCGTCGACCGGCTGCCGGTCACGGTGTCCCTGACCCTGGTCGCGGTGCTCGTCGCGCTGGCCGTCGGCATCCCGGCCGGCATCGTCGGCGGCAGCCGGCCGGGCAGCTGGCAGGACCGCGCCACCAGCGTCGGCTCCACCCTGGGTGTCGCGACCCCGAACTTCGTGCTCGGCCTCATCCTGGTCCTCGTCTTCGCCCTGCAACTGAGGATGCTGCCCGCCACCGGCTACACCCCTCTCGCGAAAGGCCTGTGGCCGTGGCTCAGTCACCTGCTGCTGCCGGCGATCGCGCTCGGCCTCGCCGCCGCCGCCGAGATCGCCCGCCAGTTGCGCAGTTCCATGATCGAGGTGATGCAGCAGGACTACGTGCGCACCGCCACCGCCAAGGGACTCGGGCGGCGGTCGGTCCTGTGGAAGCACGCCCTGAAGAACGCGTTCATCCCCACGGCGACCGTGCTCGGCATGCAGATCGCGTTCCTGCTCGGCGGCACGGCCGTCATCGAGTCGGTGTTCGGGCTCAAGGGACTCGGCGACTTCGCCGTGCAGGCGGTGCTGTCCGGCGACCTGCCCGCCATCCAGGGCGTCGTCATCTTCGGTGTCTTCGCCACCGTCGTGATGAGCCTGCTCGTCGACATCTCGTACGGGTACCTCAACCCTCGGACCAGGAGCGCGGCATGAGCGACACCCTCACCTCCTCGAAACCGGTCGCGGAGGCGGCGCCGACCCTCGTCGAATCTCCGCGCCGCCGGTTCCTGCGCCGGTTCCGGGGCCGGCGTGCCGCCGTCGTCGCGGCGGTGTTCCTGGCGCTGATCACCGTGCTCGGGCTCGCCGCACCGCTGATCGCCCCGCACGACCCGCTGGTGCAGGAACTCACGGCCCGCCGGTTGCCGCCGCTGTCCGACGGTTATCTGCTCGGCACCGACAACCTCGGCCGGGACACCCTGTCGCGGTTGCTCTACGGCGCCCGCGTCGCGGTCACGGCCGCGGCGATCTCCGTGACGGTCGGCCTGCTCATCGGCGTGATACCCGCCCTCGCGGCCGGGTTCCTCGGCGGCCGCTGGGACGCGCTGCTCTCGCGCGTCGCCGACGCGTTCCTCAGCTTCCCGCCGCTGCTGCTGGCGATGGCGATCGTCGGCGTCATGGGACCCGACCTCACCAACGCCATGTTCGCGATCGGAATCGTGTTCGGCCCCCGGTTCTTCCGGGTCGTGCGCGGCGCGGTGATCGCGGTGCGGGAGAACACCTTCATCGAGGCGTCCCGCAGCATCGGCACCCCCACCGCGCGGATCGTGCGCCAGCACATCCTCCCGCACACCCTCTCACCGCTGATCGTGCAGATCAGCCTCGCCTGCGGTTTCGCGATGCTCGCCGAATCCTCGCTCAGCTTCCTCGGACTCGGGGTGCAACCACCGGATCCGAGCTGGGGGCGGATGCTGGCCGAGGGCCGCGAGGCGTGGAACTACACCGCCTGGCCCGTGCTGATCCCCGCCGTCGCGATCATCCTCGCCGTACTTGCCTGCAATACCCTCGGCGACGGGATCCGCGATTCGGTGGGCCGCGAGAATCGGAGCGAGAAGTGACCGAACCCCTGTTGCGCGTCGACGGTCTCGGCGTCGAGTTCGCCACCGCTTCCGGCTGGACGCCGGTGCTGCAGGACGTGTCCTTCGACGTCGCGGCCGGACAACTCGTCGGCCTCGTCGGCGAATCCGGCTCCGGCAAGTCCGTCACCTGCTCGTCGGTGCTGCGGTTGCTGCCGGCCCGGCAATCCCGCACCGTCGCCGGCAGCATCCGCTTCCAGGGACGCGACCTGCTGACCATGCCGGCGCGGGAGCTGGAAGCGGTGCGCGGCAACGACATCGCCATGATCTTCCAGGAGCCCATGACGAGCCTGAACCCGGTGTTCACGGTCGGCGACCAGATCGCCGAAGTGGTACGGCGGCACCACCGCGTGAACCGGAAGGACGCGACGGCCCGTGCGGTCGAGGTGCTCGACCTCGTCGGCATCCCCGACGCCGCCCGCCGGATCCGCCAGTACCCGCACGAGTTCTCCGGCGGCATGCGGCAGCGGGTGATGATCGCGATGGCGCTGGCGTGCGAGCCGAAACTGCTCATCGCCGACGAACCCACCACCGCGCTCGACGTCACCATCCAGGCCCAGGTGCTCGACCTGATCCGCGAGATGGCCGGGCGGTTCGGGATGGGCGTGCTGTTCGTGACCCACGATCTCGGGGTGGTCGCCGACCTGTGCACCGAGGTGGTGGTGATGTACGCGGGCCAGGTCGTCGAACGAGCCCGCACCGAGCCGCTGTATGCGAGGCCCCGCCACCCGTACACCGCGGGCCTGCTGCGCTCGGTGCCCGACGTCGGCGGACGCAGCGAACTGCACACCATCGCCGGCTCACCGCCGCCGCCCGGCTCGATCCCCGTCGGCTGCCGCTTCGCGCCGCGCTGCCCGCACCGAGCCGACGAGTGCGCCGCCGACGTGCCGCTGCTGGCCGTGGGCGACGACCGAACGGCGCGCTGCGCCCGCGTGACCGACCTGCTCCTGGAGGGAACCGCATGACCGTCGACGTCGTCGAGAAGGACACGAACGCACCGCTGCTGAGCGTGCGCGGCCTGCGGGTCGATTTCCCGGTGCGGGGGCGACCGTTCGCGAAGAAGCGGACGATCCGCGCGGTGGACGAGGTGGGGTTCGACCTCCGGACCGGCGAAACCTTCGCCCTGGTCGGGGAATCCGGCTCCGGGAAGTCCACCACCGCCCGCGGCATCCTGCGGCTGGTGGACGTCGCCGCCGGGTCGGTGGTGCTCGACGGCGTCGACGTCACCGCCCTGGGTAAGTCGGAGCTGCGCGCCGCGCGCCGCGACATGCAGATGGTGTTCCAGGACCCGTACTCGTCGTTGGACCCGTCGCGCACGGTCGGCGACGCCGTCGCCGAACCGCTCGAGGTGCACACCGATCTCGATGCGGTGGCCCGCCGCCGGAAGGTCGGGCAGCTGCTCGAACAGGTGGGGCTACGGGCCGAGCATGCCGAGCGCTACCCCTACGAGTTCTCCGGCGGCCAGCGTCAGCGCATCGCCATCGCGCGGGCCATCGCCGTGGAGCCGAAGCTGGTGATCGCCGACGAGGCGGTCAGTGCGCTCGACGTGTCCACCCAGAACCAGGTGATCGCGCTCCTCGAGAAGCTGTCCGCGGAGCTGGGCATCGCGTACCTGTTCATCGCGCACGACCTGGCGGTGGTCCGGCACATCGCCCACACGACGGCGGTGATGTATCTGGGCCGCATCGTGGAGTGGGGGCCGTCGGAGCGGCTGTTCACCGAGCCCGCGCATCCGTACACGCAGGCGCTGCTGTCCGCGGTGCCCGTCCCGGACCCCGTGCGGCAACGCAACCGCGCACGGATCCGGCTCGACGGCGAGCTGCCCGACCCGGCGAATCCCCCGGCCGGATGTGCGTTCAGCTCCCGCTGCCCGCAGGTGATGCCGGTGTGCCGGGAACGCCGACCGGAGACCACCGAGGTGCCCGGCGGCGGACAGGTGGCCTGTCACCTGGCGTGACGCGTTGGCCGGTGCAACGATCACGCGGCCGGCGAACCCCGGAGCTCTCGTCCTCCACTCGGTCCGGCCGGTTCATCGGAACGCGCCGACGTGCTCTGCCTGGTGCAGCGCCCAGGCGGCGTTGACCAGTCCGATGTGGCTGAACGCCTGGGGGAAATTGCCCAGCTGTTCTCCCGTGGCGGAGTCGACCTCCTCGGCGAGCAATCCCACGTCGTTGACGTAGCCCACTGCGCGTTCGAAGAACTCGGCACCTTCTTCGGTGCGACCGGCCATGGCCAGGGCCTGGGCGAGCCAGAAGGTGCACAGCAGGAAAGTTCCCTCCTGACCCTCGAGGCCGTCCACCCCCGCCTCGGTGTGGTAGCGGTGGACCAGGCCGCGTGCGTCGGTGAGCCGCTCGCGGACGGCGTCGATTGTGGACAGCACCCGCGGGTCGTCCGGCGGAAGGAAACCCACGATCGGCAGCAGCAGGGCAGTGGCGTCGAGGTGCGGTGCGCCGAAGGACTGCGTGAACGAACCGAGGGCCTCGTTCCACCCCTGCGTGAGCACCGCATCTCGGATCTCCTGGGCAGCCGCCGTCCATCTCGCGACATGGCCGTCGGCGTGTAGCCAGTCGGCCAGGGCGACGGCACGGTCGAGGGCCACCCAGCACATGACCTTGGAGTGCACGAAGTGCCGCGGCTCACCGCGGACCTCCCAGATGCCGTTGTCGGGTCGACGCCAGCGTTCCGCGGCGGCGTCGGCGAGGCCCACCAGGAAGTTGCGAGTCGGTCTGTCGAGCGAGCCGAGCTGGTCGCGGAGCTGGGCGGCGGCGTCGAGCAACTCGCCGTAGGTGTCGAGCTGGGGCTGGGTCCAGGCACCGTTCCCCACCCGGACGGGCCTGCTGCCGCGCCAGCCGGAGAGGTGGGGGAGGGTCCGCTCCGACAGATCGTGCTCCCCGCCGATGCCGAACATGATCTGAAGAGGGTGATCGGTGGAGGAGCAGGCAGCGGCGGTGGCCATGAAGTCGAAGAACTCGTGTGCCTCGTCCGGACAGGCAGCGACCCACAACGCCTGCATGGTCATGCTGGCGTCGCGCACCCAGGAGTAGCGATAGTCCCAGTTGCGCGCACCGCCGACCTGTTCGGGAAGCGAGGTGGTGACTGCCGCCACGATCGCGCCGGTGGGCTGGTAGCTCAATGCCTGCAGCACCCGTCCCGAGTGGTGAACCAGGTCGCGCGCGCGGCCCTGATAGGCCTGGTGCTGCGCCGACCAGTCCTGCCAGCCGGTCGTCGTGTCGTCGACCGCTGCCCTGACGGCGGCCCCGGGACGAACCGGCGGGACGGGTGCGCCGAGCGTCGCGTGCTGCAGGGCGAAGCACGCGCTCTCACCGGCGTGCAGGTCGAACTGTGCCCGGGCTGCGCCGCCGCCCGCCTGGAGGGGCACCGTGCTCGACAGGGTCAACCGGCTCGCCCCACCGGCGGCCGTGATCCCGCCTTCGACGGCGGTCAGCACCGGCGCGACGAGACCGTACTCCGGACGAGGCCGGAACAGCAGGTCCACGCTGACGCTGCCACGGGTGCAGGTGACGGTTCGGGCCAGCATGTGCGGCGCATGCTCGCCCAGACGATGGGGGTCCCGCGTGTCCCCGAGGATCAGGGCATCGCGCAGCTCGAGGATCCCCCCGCCGGTGTGGAACAGCGTACGGAGAACCATGCTGCCCTCGACGTACTCGCGCCGAACCCGGAATTCACCGACCGGCCGGATCGACCAGTGCCCCGCGCTGTCGTCGAGGATCGAGGCGAAGATCGAGGGGCTGTCGAAGCGGGGCATACACAGCCAGTCGATCGAACCGCCGGACGACACCAGTGCGGCCGAGTGCCGATCCGAGAGCAGTGCGTAGTCGCCGATGGGCAGCGAGCTCATGCCGGTGCCGGCCCGGGTGTTGCCGTCGGTGCGTCGCGGGTCTCCGGCTCGGCGTGGTCGCCGGCAGCGAGGGCGGTGTCCACCACGATCTCCGAGTGCAGGGTTCGGTGCACCGGACAGCGGTCGGCGATCTCGAGCAGGCGCTGCCGCTGTTGCTCGTCGAGATCACCGGCGAGGTGGATCACGCGTTCGAGCTTGTCGAGCCGCCCGGTCCGGGTCTCGCAGTCCGCGCAGTCCGCGGCGTGGATCCGGCTGTGACGCAGGGAAACCGTCACGTTCTCGAGGGGCCATTGCTTGCGGTCGGCGTACATGCGCAGCGTCATCGACGTACAGGCGCCGAGGGAGGCGAGCAGCAGGTCGTACGGCGAAGGCCCGGTGTCGTCTCCCACCGGTGCGGGCTCGTCGGCGGTGATCAGGTGCCGGCCGAGGGTGATGCGCTGCCCGAACCGGGTGGCTCCGTTCCCGGAGACCTCGACGACGCCTTCGGCCGAGGCCGGCGCGGTACGCACCTGCGCCGGAGTGTTCTCGTCGAGGTACCTGCTCGCCCATGTCGCCAGCATCGAGGCGACGAACGAGGCGTCGGACGGCCGGGTGAGCAGGTGGTCGGCGCCGTCGAGCGAGAGGAAGGACTTGGGGTGGCGGGCGGCATCGAAGATCTGTCGGGCGTGGTCGATGCCGACCGTGTCGTCGGTGGGGGAGTGCATCACCAGTAGTGCGGTGTCGAGCCGGTGGGTCCGCTCGGTCCCGGCCGGGGCGCCGATCGTGATCACGGCTCGCGTCTCGGGCAGGTGCTCGCTCGCCGCGAGGACGGCCGCACCGCCGCGGGAGTGGCCGATCAGGATGCTGGGAGCGGCGTGGTGGGCGCGCAGATGACCTGCCGCGTGCACGAGGTCGGTGACATCGGAGTCGGTGACCTCGGAACCGAGGGAGGTGTCGGCACAGTCCTCGCCGGACCCGCCGAGACCGATGGAGTCGAAGCGCAGGACGGCGATGCCGTGCTCGGTGAGGACCTCCGAGATCCGCGCCGCCGCCGGTTCGTCCGCACTGGAGGTGAAGCAGTGCGCGAACAGTGCGAACGCGCGCGGCGTGCCCTCCGGCAGGTCCAGCCGGCCCGCCAGTTCCGTGGCGCCCGAGCCGGCGAAGTGGAGTTTCTCGGTGTGCATGGTGCCGCTCCCTCCCGCCCCTCGACCTCTCGTCCGAGGCTATCTCGTCCTCGGGCAGCCCGGTGAGGACCGCGGGAGATTCCGCATCCGCTCGCGTTCTCCTCCATCGCCGAACGCATCGGACGTCGTCTCGACGACGGGCGTTCCCCGTCGTTTCTCGGGGGACTGGCCGAGTGGTCAGAAATCATTGTGGTACAGAGTCTCTGGTTGATTCCTCCCGCTGCGGTCCGGCAGCTCGCAGGGGTGTGGGCTGCGGTCGTCGCCGTCAGCCCTCTCCTGCGGATCGTCGCGGGATATCGCGCCCTGCGCTGACCCGCCCGGCCGCGTGGACCGGGCGGGTCAGGGGTGGCGCGGGTCAGGTACGGCTGCGGACCAGACGCCGAGCCTCCTCGAGGACGTGCTCCGCAGGCGGGTAGTCCCCGAGAGTGCGACCACGGTGAAGCAGGCGCACCGTGCGGTCGGCATCGATGATCGCCAATCCGGGGGCTTGCAGGGGGTGGTCGGTGACGCGGCCCTGCCGGGCGCGGCGTGCTGCCGACAGATACTTCCACCAGGTTCGTGGGTCGAGCATCATCCACCAGCGGATTCGGTGCACATCCAACGCCTGATACAGGGTGTGGCCGGGGTCCAGGAGCAGCGGGTACCCGATGCCGTGGTCCATCAGGTGGCGGGCCTGGTAGTCGGCGGCACCGCCGACGGCCGCGACGTGGACCCCGGCCGCCTCGAAGTCCTCTCGGAGGTCCTCGAGTTCCTGGAGGAACGCCTTGCAGGGCATACAACCGTAGTACCGGACCAGGGGCACCACGACCGGTGTGTCGAGGAGCGTGTCGAGCTCGACCCGTCCGCCGTCGACGTCGTAGAGGGTGATCGGGCCGATGCGGTCGCCGATGCCGGTGAGCTGTTTCATGTCGTTCTCGTCCTGTCGGTGCGAAGCGGAACGGGACGCTACGTGTGGGTGCCGGTGGTGCTGACGTCCACGCCGTTCCAGAAGGCGATGCGTCCTTTGATCCGCCGTGCCAGTGGTGAGGGGTGGTGGTAGGTGAAGGCGGCGCTGGGTAAGGTGACTCCTCCGGCGGCCACGTCGTAGTAGCTGGCGACGCCTTTCCAGAAGCACAGGCTCTTGGCCTTGTTCGCGAACAGCACCCCGTCGACGATGTCGTGTTCGGGGAAATAGACGTTCCCTTCGACGACGATCGGGTCGTCGGTGGTCGCGATCAGCGTGTCTCCCACGCGGGCGGTGGCGGTGGTCATGACGTCCTCGTGTGTCCGAGCGCCGGGTCAGCGCCGCGTCGACGGCAACAGGACCAGCGCCGCCGCGACACCGAACATCAGGTGCTCGACGAGGAAGGTGCCGTATCCGACCATCGAGGCCATGTCGGCGATCTGGTCACCACTCGAGAAGATCGCGGCGGCGAGCGGGAGACCGATCCAGGCGCTGACCGCGAAAACGAGGACGCCGTAGATCATTCCGCCGATGATCAGGGCGATTCCGTGCAGTTTCGCCTGACGCACGATGAGCGCGAAGACGATGCCGTACATGACCCCGACCATCATGTGTACGACGGCACCGACGACCGCGGGACCGAACGCGAAGTAGAAGTTCGAGCCGGCCATGGCCTGTTGCATCGATGTCATCATCGTCGACGGATCAACGAACACCGATCCGATGTGATAGAGCGGGGTGAAGAATCCCGAGTTCTGATAGGTGACGGCGGCGATCATGGCGTACATCGCCATGACCAGCGACGCAATCAGTCCGGCGACGGCGCCGACCGCGACGGTACGAGCGAATCCCGTCGTGGTCCCGGTGTGCGCGGTGGTGATGTGGGCGGTGTTCGAAGACATGGCTCGGCTCCCTTGTGGGTGGACTCGGATCGGAGGGAATCTGACGTCCTCCTCAGTGTGGAAACCCAGCGAGCGCGACCGCTGCTTCCCTGCCGGACAATGTCTTTGGAACTAACCGGTGTCTTTCGGAACTACCCGGTCCGCCTTCGGAGCCACCGGTTGCGGACACGGGCGAGCGCTGTGAGCGTACGGGAGGCCGCGGGCCGGGCCAGTTGGGCCCGAACGTCGGCGATCGAGGCGTTCCACGGTCCGTCGTTGTACGTCGGGTACGGGTGGGTGGCGCCGGCCAGGTCCCGGCGACGGCGATCTCGGGGTCGGTGAACGTCACGTGCGACGTGCCGGTCCGGTCGATGGTGCGGCGCAACCCCAGGATCGCGTTGGCGGCGGCGATGCTGCCGTGCACTCCCGCGGTGTGGGTGAACTGCGGGTGACCGGTGAGGTCGCCGGCCGCCCAGATCCTCGGGTTGGAGGTGCGCAGATGATCATCGACGGTGACGTAACCGCGGCGATCGACGGTGACACCGGCCGTGTCGAGTCCGATCGACTCGGTTCGTGGGATGCGACCGACGGCGACGAGCACTCGGTCGAACCGGATGCCGCGGCCGCCGTGGCCGCGGCGAGCAGTGATTTCGACGGCACACATCCGGTCCACAGACAGTCGCCGCCGGTGCGGTCACGTTCGATCAGCAGGACCCTGGCGCCGAATCCGGCCGCGGTTGTCGCCGCGACGATGCCTGCCGTTCCTCCGCCGATCACCACCAGATCCGCGGCGCGGGGTAACCGCGACGCGGGCACGGCCCCTGCAGTGGTGTGCCCGGCCCGGGTCACTGCAGTTCACCGCGAACGATGCGGTCGACGACCTGGTGCATGTGCGTGACGCTGGTGGGGTCGAGCATCCGTCGTGCAGCCCACCGGGAGAGGGCGGTGTTGATCTGTCGGTACTCGGCTGCGGCGGCACTGCACTTGTCGCATTCGGCCAGGTGTGCCTCCAACCGGCGGATCTCGTCCGGGTCGAGCAGCGCCGCGGGGTCGGCGTCCAGGTACCTCTGGATTCGACGCCCCGACCAGTGGCACGTCAGCATCATGCGCACAGTCTTGATCATCGGTTCCCTCTCGTGGTGGGGGCGAAGTTGGGTCGCAGGTACTTGCGCACGCGGTCGCGTGCACGGCTGAGCCTCGACATCACCGTCCCCACCGGAACGCCGAGGACATCGGCGGCTTCGCTGTAGGTCAGTTGATCGACGTCGATCAGGAACAGCACGGTCCGGAACTTCGAGTCCAGTGCCTGCACCGCCCGTTCGAGATCCTCGGGCAGGATCGATTCCAGGACGCGATCCTCGGTGCTGGGCGGATCGATTCCGAAGGCGGGCCTGGCGCCGGCGTAGGCGGCAACATCGTCGACACTGTCCGGGCGCTGACGTCGATGCATGTTCATGTTCGTGTTCCTCGAGATCGTCAGCAGCCACGCCCGCGGATGGCGGCCGTCGAAACGGTCGACACTGCGCCAGGCGCGGACCAGGGTCTCCTGCACCAAGTCCTCCGCATCCGCCGGTCCGGTGAGCGTCAGCGCTACCCGCAACAGCACCTCGATCTCGGGCTCGACATACTGCCGGAATCCGCGTGCCTGCGCGTCGTGGTCGCCTACCTCGGATAGATGCACGCTGGGGGAACCCCCCGAGAACGTCCCGGTGTTCCCGTACCGGACAAGTTGTGCCGAGACATCAACGAATGGTGCCCGTCACCCTTCGTCGGCTACCACGGCCCAGCACCACCCGCCAGTTACAGTTGGGGTGGCCGACGGGCCGCGTCCAGAGCGTGGACGCCGTCAACCAACCCGCCGGGCGGGCCCGCACACGGAGGTCGTGTCATGGCAGCAGTGGACGTCGAGACCGAGATCACCATTGCGCGGCCACGGAACGAGGTCGCCGACTATTCGTCGAACCCCGACAACGCGACAGCGTGGTACACAAATATCAAAGAGGTGCAGTGGAAGTCCTCGAGACCAGCGAAAGCCGGCTCCCGAATCGTCTTCATCGCCGAGTTCCTCGGTCGGCGTCTGACTTACACCTACGAGGTCGTAGAACTGGTTCCGGACGAACGTTTCGTCATGCGCACTGCCGAAGGCCCGTTCCCGATGGAAACCACCTACGAGTGGAGGTCTACATCGAGCGGCACCACAAGGATGACGCTGCGCAACCGTGGTGAACCGTCGGGATTCTCGCGACTCGGAGCACCGCTGATGGCCCGCGCTATGCGTCGGGCGAACAACAAGGACCTCGCTCGCCTGAAGGCCATCCTCGAAGCCACACCCCGGAACCAGTGATCACCATCGCGTCGCGCATCATCGACGCCGCCCGCCGGGCCGCGGATCAGTACAGCGGGCCGCCGCCGAACGCTGCCCGGTGCGAATCCGGTTGATTGCCTTCGACGTCGACGACCCCGTAGTCGAGGGCAGCCTCGGCGGTGATCAGGGTGTGCCCGCTGCGCTCGTTCACCTTCGGATCGTTCGCCAGTGCGACGATCACGCGTCCGACGAACTCCGGGGTCTCGGCGTTGGCGAGGGAGAAGCCCTCGAAGTTGTCGATGCCGCGGGCGAGCATCGCCTCGTTCTTCACCAGCCCCGGCCACAGCGACAGGGCGGTGACGCCGGTGCCGGCGAGGTCGAAGGCCATGTCGGCGGCCATCTTGTCGAGACCGGCCTTCGAGATGCCGTACAGCACCGAGTGCAGGTAGCCGCGGGTGCCGAACGACGAGATGTTGACGATCATCCCGCTGCCGCGCGGCACCATCAGCTGCGCGGCGTCGACGGAGGCCACGTAGTGGGCGCGCAGTCCGACGCCGACGAGACTGTCCCAATCGCTGATCGGGCGCTTCCAGAACGGCTCGGAGAAGCCCGCGAACCCGGGCGGGCTCGCCCACACGTTGTTCACCAGCAGGTCCAGCCGACCGCCCTGCTCGTCGGCGATGCGCCGGAACAGTGCCCGGATCTGCTCGTCGTCGGTGTGGTCGCACTGCACCGCGATGCCGAGCCCGCCGCGTTCGGTGGCGTCCGCGGCGGTCCGGTCCAGGGGGCTGTCGGTGCCGACCGGGCCCCGCGCGGTGACGTAGACGGTCCAGCCGTCGGAGCCGAGGGCGCATGCGATGCCCTTGCCGACGCTGCGGCTCGCCCCGGTGACGAGGGCTACCTTGCGTTCGGTCCTGTCGTCGGTCATGTCTTGGGTCATGTCACTGAACCACTTTCACGTCGTCGGTCAGCGCCCGTTCGATGGACCAGTGGACGCGCACGTGGCACCGGGCGATCTTCCACCTGCCGTCTTCGACCACATAGCCGTCGTCGTAGTCGAGGGCGCTCACCCGCTCGGTGCGGGCACGCAGGTCGACCTGCCGGAACCGCAGCGTCCACGCCCCGACGGCGGTGCCGGGACCGGTGAGTTCGAGGCTCGGGTGCATGCCGTGGTGCATGTCGAGCATGATGTACCGGTCGTCGGCACGTTCGAGGGCGATGCGGGCGTAGACGTCGACGAGTGCGTCGGCGTCGTCGAAGCTGCCCAGGGCCGGGCCGTAACAGATGTCGGCGCCCGTCGCGACGAAACAGTCGCGCATGGCCTTCGGGTCCTTGGCGTCGCACGCGCGGAAGTACCGGTGCTTGAGCATTCGGATCTCCTCGAGTGCTTCGAGGCGGGCCAGTCGCTCTTCGACGGTCATGGCGTCGTCCTTCCGTCCTGCGGATACAGCGGCGACCGGACCCTAGCGTCGGCGGCGGCTTCTCGGCACCGGTCGTCCCGCTGATCGGACCGTGGCGTCATCCTGTCATAGAACTTGTTTCAGAAATATCGGCGCAACGCCTTCCGTGGCGGTACATACGTGTGCAAAATGCTCGGCATGCCCACGCGCACCGCCCGACTGCTCACCGCGGCCCTGACGATGCTGCTGGTGCCTCTCGTCGCAGGTCCCATCGCGGCCGCCGCTCCGACGGGGTCCGCGTCGGGCACGGGCTACGACGAGTTCTACCTCCCGCCCGATCCGCTGCCCGACGGCGTGCCCGGCGACGTCCTGCGCGCCGGACCGGCCGTCGCGCCGGCGCTCGACGCCACCGTCACCCGCGTGATGTACCGCAGCGAGAACGCCACGGGCGGCCCGATCGCGGTCACCGGCACGGTGTTCGTGCCGTCGCACCCCTGGGCCGGCGGCGGTTCGCGCCCCACAATCGTCCTCGGTCCGGGTACGCAGGGTATGGGCGACCAATGCGCGCCGTCGAAGTTGACGAACCACCTCCAGGAGTACGAGTACCTGCACGTCGTGCCGTTGCTCGCGCGGGGCTACGCCGTTGCGATGACCGACTACGAGGGCCTCGGCACGCCCGGTGGGCATCCCTACCTGAACCGTGTCTCGCAGGGGCACGCCATGCTCGACATGGCCCGTGCCGCCCTGCGGCTGACCGACCGCGGCATAGACGAGGGCACCCGCATCGGCTTCTGGGGCTACTCGCAGGGCGGCATGTCGTCGGCGGCGGCCGCGGAGCTGGCAGGTACCTACGCCCCCGAACTGCCCGTCGTCGCCGCGGTCGCGGGTTCCCCGCCGGCGTCGCTCGCCGATCTCGCCGTCGCCGGCGACGGATCGCTGCTCTCGGGCGGGATCGGCTGGGTGGTCAACGGATTCGCCGCCGCCTATCCGCAGGTGCGGGAGGAACTGCTGAGTGTGTTCAATCCCGCCGGACGCGACATTCTCGCGCGCGCCGAGACCTACTGCGTCTACGACGCGCCGCGCATGAATCCGTTCTTCCCCACCACCTGGTACACGGTCGACGGCCGGCCCATCGCCGACCACCTGGCCGCCGAACCGTGGGCTTCGCTGGTGCGCGAGCAGGAGCTCGGCAACATCGCCCCCACGATCCCGACGTTCGTCGCGCAGAGCGCGACGGACGATTTCGTCCAGGTGAGCGGCGTCGACGCGATGGTCGGGAAGTGGTGCGCGGGAGGCACATCCGTCACCTATCGCCGCTACGCCATTCCGTCGGTGCCGCCCGGGACCGGCGCGGGTCACGGGATCGGCCTGCTTCCGGCCGCCGTGGAAGGCCTGGACTGGATGGACCGGCGGTTCGCGGGAGCGCCCGACGAGGGCACCTGCGCGGGCTGAGGACGGTCCACCGGCCGCGGTGGCATGATGCGGTCGACGACCGCGACACCGGGAGGACCTCGTGATCGACGAATCGGAGATGACGCACCTGCGGCGGTGCGTGGAACTGGCGCGCGAGGCGCTGGACGCCGGCGACGAACCGTTCGGCTCGGTGCTGGCGTCGGCCGACGGCACGCGCCTCGCCGAGGACCGCAACCGCGTCGCGGGCGGGGACCGGACCAGGCACCCCGAGTTCGAACTGGCCCGCTGGGCCGCCGCGCACATGAGCGAGGCCGAGCGCGCCGCCGCGACGGTGTACACGTCCGGTGAGCACTGCCCGATGTGCGCGGCCGCGCACGGATGGGTGGGGCTGGGCCGCGTCGTGTACGTGGCGTCCTCGGCGCAACTCGCCGGCTGGCTGGAGGAGATGGGGGTGCCGCCGGCGCCCGTCCGGGCCCTGCCGATCCAGGAGGTCGCGCCCGGGGTGACCGTCGAGGGGCCGGTGCCGGAACTCGTCGACGAGGTGCAGTGCCCTGCATCGTCGGTGTTACGGACACGCAGTGTGACTGTTCCGTGACACGCTGGGTCACGGCCGGGTAACAGCCGATCGATGTTGATCACGGGTTGTGTTCGACTGCGGCGCTTTGCAGTTCCTGTACCCGTTCCTGGGCCGACCATTGAACCGGTCGGGCTGGTCAACGGTCGAAAGGAACGCCCATGAAGGGCTCGAAGCTCGGACGCGCAGCGGTCGCCCTTGCGGCGCCGCTCGCATTGATGACGGGCCTCGCGCCCACGGCATCGGCAGTGGATCCCTACCCGTACGGCAGCTGGAGCGTGAGCGTGCGGGAGAACACAATCACGGTCAAGTTCATCTACTACCGGGCCCCCGAGGCGGACTACCCGCACTATTGCAACGCGGTGATCGACGAGATTCCCCTGGTGAAGAGCGCGAAGATTTACTACGCCGACTACGAAACCGTGAAGTTCGACAACGTGCCCGACGGTGACTACACCGTTCGTTCCGACTGCCAGGACGACGACCACGTGTACCGGAGCGTCGGTTCGATCGACGTCTCGATCCCCGGCCCGGCGCAGACCCGGTTCGTCGGCAGCCACCACTTCTCCTTCGGCTGAGCGAACCGGCACCGGGGAAGGACATGCTCGCATCTTCGGAATTCGCACTGGCCACGGCGTGGGCAGATTCCGAAGGTGCGAGCAAGTCTGGGCGCCCTTGAGGCCCTCCGGGTCGCTGCATGATGGTGGACACGGTACGAGCGACGTCCCTACCATGCGGTTATGGCGGGGGAAGGGCCGCTCATCGGACGCGCAGGGGACTTGCGTCTACTCGAGGCGGCGCTCGACGGCACCGACGGTTACCGCGGATGTGTGATCGCCGGCCAGGCCGGGGTGGGCAAGAGCCGACTGGCGCACGAGTTGGTCCTCCGCTCATCGTCGGCCGGCATTCCCGTGCGGTCGGCGGTGGGGACGGCATCGGCGCGGACGGTGCCGCTGGGAGCTCTCGCCGGTTGGTGTGACCACCCCACCTCCAACCCCCTTCAGCTGATCGACCAGCTCGTACAGTCGTCCACTTCCGAAGGTTCGGACGAGGTGTTGTCGATCGACGATGCGCATCTGCTCGACGAACTGTCGGCATTCGTGATCCACCATGTGGCATTGCGGGGGACTGCCCGGCTGATCGTCACGGTACGGTCCGGAGAGCCGGCACCTGATGCCGTCACCGCCCTGTGGAAGGACGGCATGCTGCTGCGGCTCGACCTTCAGCCATTGTCGCGATCCGAGTCCGACGCACTGCTCGCCAGTGTGCTGGGCAGTCCCGTCGACGAGAAGTCGGCGTCGAAGATGTGGGATCTCACGCGGGGCAATGCCTTGTACCTGCGGCATCTCGTATCACAGGAGGTGACCAGCGGCCGACTTCGAGAATGTCACGGATTATGGTTCTGGCAGGAGGAATTCACCGTTTCCGACAGTATTGCGGACCTGCTCGGCGAACAGATCCGCCGCCTCCCGGAGGCGGTGCGCACGGTCCTCGACATGGTCGCGGTCGCGGAACCGCTGCCCGTCGCGGTGCTGTCGGAGCTGTCCGACATCGATGCGGTGGAAGAGGCGGAGAACCGCGGGCTGATCCGGGTGGACGCCGAAGGTCGGCCGAGAACTGCGCGAATGGCTCATCCGCTGTACGGAGAGGTGCGCCGAGCACGAGCCGGGGACACGCGACTTCGGCGCCTGCGAGGGCGTGTCGTGTCGGCGCTCGCGGATCGCCCGCCGTCCGGACTCGAGGACGTCGTACGACGGGCGGTCCTGCACGCCGACTCGGACCTGCCGATCGACCCGGACCTGTTCCTGCGCGCCGCTCGAGGCGCGATGGCGCTGCTGGATCTGTCCCTCTGCGAGCGGCTGGCTCATGCGAGTTCCCTCGCCGGAGGCGGGGCCGAAGCCGACCTCTGCCGTGCTCACGCCCTCCTGCTGCTGAACCGGGGAACCGAGGCCGAGGATGTGCTCGCCGCCATGCCGCTCGAAAGCTTGACGGACGATCGGCTCGCGCGTCTGCTGACGCTCCGGGCCACGAACATGCTGTGGATCCTGGCGCGGCCGGAGGAATCGAAACGGATTCTCGACCACGCGCTCGGCGACGCCCCGCCGACCGTGGCGGAGTCGTTGCGCGCCGTTCGAGCCGTACAGAGAGCGGTCGCGGGTGATCCCCTGGCCGCACTCGAACTCGGCCGGGATGTCGACACGACAAGGGTGCCCGCGTCGTCGGCGATGTGCGCGATCTGGGGAACTGTCATCGCGGCAGGGGATGTGGGCGAGTCGAACCTGGCCTCAGAAACCGCATCGAAGGGCTACAGGCTGGCGACATCCTGGCAGGAAGCCTCGTACCAGCGCGTAGGCCTCGTCGAGTTCCATGTCGGCGCGATGCTCCTCGCCGGCGAGGTGGCCGAAGCCGAAGCCGTTGCCGCTCGCACCTACCGCGAGTGCATTCGGCTCCCCGGTGTGACGAGCGCGGTGGGAACCGCGATCGCGGGCATGGCCGCCCTCGGGGGCGGGCGGCTGGCACTCGCCCTCGAACACCTCGAGCGGGCCTTCGCCGAGTTCAAGTCGCTCGACTACCCGGTCCTGATGTATCGGTACGGCATACTTCTCGCTCAGGCACTGGCAATGGCAGGCCGCAGTACTGCGGCGACGGCGCTACTGTCCAACGTCGACCAGAACCGGCACCCGGCCTTCGACTTCGTCGACTCGGAGCGGTTGCTCGCTCACGCCTGGAGCCATGCGGCGCTGGGGGAGGTCAGTGCAGCGGCGGCGGTCGCGCTCCGGGCCGCGGAGTACGCCGTCGCGCATCGTCAGAAGGCTCGGGAAGTGATGTGCCTACAGGTCGCAGTTCACCTGGGTGACGCGACGGGAAGAGGGCGGCTGGCGCAGCTTGCGGAGAGCACGGGAAGCCGTCGCGCGTGTATCGCGGCCGCGTTCGCCTCTGCTGCGTCCGCCCAGGACGGGGTGAAGTTGTCCTCGGTGGCAGAACAATTCGAGGAGATGGGGGATACTGCTGCTGCCGCCGATGCTGCTGCGCACGCCGCCCTTGCGTTCGCTCGCGCGAACCTACGCGGGTCGTCGTTGACGCTGGGCGCCCGCGCGCAACGTCTTGCCCGGGAGTGCGGAGGGCTGACCACCCCGGCTCTCCGTGAGACGCTGGACCGCGACCTTCCTCTTACGCCCCGTGAGCGCGAGGTCATCTCGATGGTGATGCGGGGTCTGACGAATCGGCAGATCGCCGAGGCTCTGACGATGTCGGTGCGGACGGTCGAAGGGCATCTGTATCGGGCCCAGGCGAAGACCGGAACTCACGACCGGCACGAACTCGCGGCCCTGCTGCGCGAGCAGTGGCGTTGATGCACTACCGCTTCGCCGATCGTGGTGCCGACGCATGCGGGCGGATCGATCCCACTTCGAGTAGTGGACTACTCGCGCTCGGCCCCCGGGGCGCGCATAGATTCGAAACCGCACCACTTCCTGGCGGACACCGAACTCGCCATCTCAGAACACGGGGTCGCGAACGTGTCCAGCGTTCGAAACATCTGGAGGGAATCTCATGAACATTCATCTCGGGAACAAGGCACGGGCATCGGTGGCGGCGGCATTGGCTACCCTCACAATTGCCCTCGGGTCGTCCTCGGTGGCCGCAGCCGAGCCTGTGACACCGCAGAACCCGGTCGTCCATCCGGTCTTCCTCGGTACGACGAACCCATCGTGTGGGCCGCTCGTGTCACTGCCGCTGATCGGGCCCATTCTGAACATCGTCTGTCGCGTATGAGTCAGCCGGAGGCGGAAGGTGTGCCGAAGTCATGACGTGCCTTCCGCTTCCGGTGTCATCGCTTGGGAAGGCTGCCCAGGAGTCTTCCGAGCTCGTCCCAGCTGCAGACCCCGGCCTTCCGGCAAGCGCGGTACAGATGACCTTCGACGGTGCGCACCGAAAGCACCAGTCGCTCCGCGATCTCCCGATTGGACAAGCCTCGTTGCGCGAGCTCCACGATCTCTCGTTGGCGTCCGGTGAACGGGACCGGCTCCAGAGCGGCCCGTAATGCGGGAGTGCTCGCACCTTCGCAGGCCTCAGCCAGTCGTCGTGCGACGGCACATGCAGTCAGTGCGGGCCCGCGGCGGCCGGCCCGCCGGAAGTTGGCGGCGGCGTGGGCCGCTGCGTCCGCAGCCGCGACGAGATCTCCGAAAGCCTCGTACGCACGGGACGCTTCGAGTAGTGCGTCGCCGTCCCGCCTGGCCAGCGCGGTCGCGTGGACGGCGGCGGCAGCGACCCGTGGACCTGAGACGACGGTCGACAACTGACGTAGACGGCGCGCCGTCGTCGAATCACCGAACTGGGTGGCGATTTGCAGACATTGCACTTCGCGGGCGGGCCGGCCCTGGTCGGCGGCCGTACGTACGGTGGTGATCGCCTCGCTGAGCGCACCGGTCGCGGCTTTCGCCCATCCGTCGGCGACGGCGATATCCGGGTCCCACATCGCGAAGCCGGGCCCGATCCGGACGTCTACTCCGGCGAGAATGTGTCCGGCCTCGTCGGGTTTGCCGGACATCGACAGTGCTGCAACGAGGAGCGTGGCCGAGAGCAACCCCGGCGTGGTGTTATCGACGGATCCGGTGGACTGCGCAACCGCATCGCACAGGTGGCGTCGAGCTGTCGCGAGACGGCCGTGCGCGACCTCGCACATCCCGACCATGAAGTTGACGCCGACCGCGTGGGGCATGTCGAGGCCGTGTTCGTATAGGCGACGGGTGACGTCGTCGGCGTCGCCGAGCCGGCCCGCCAGCAGATATGTGGTCAGCTCCAGCAGGCCGAGTCCGAAGCGTAGGTGTGCGGCCTCGAAGGAGCCCTCGGCGAGGGCATATCCTGCCGTCGCGAAGAGCGTCGCGTGCGAGGTCGACGGCGGTGCGGCATTGCCCGCGTGCCGCGGCGGCGGTCGAGCACAGTGCCCGGTGCGCGTCGCGCCGGTCGAGGCGCGCAGCCAGGGCCTCGGTGTTGGCCAGGATGTCTTCAGCCTTGCACGGCGCCCGCTCCACCCAGGTCGAGTTGCCCGCTCGGACGAGTGCGATTCGCAGTCGGAGCGCACTGTCGGGAACGGTGCCCGCCAGTTCGGAGAGGAGCTTGTCGGCGTCCTGTCCCCGCTCGAGCAGTCCGAGGGTGAAGGCGCGCGTCAGGTGAGCCGCGGTACCACCTCCCGCATCGACGGCCGCGTGTGCGAACCGGTCGGAGAGGTGTGCGTCGAGCAGTCGCATGGCTGCCGATGCCGCCTCGAGCAGGAGTGGCGGTGTGGCCGGGCAGTCGGAGTCCATGGTCAGGAGTGCCCGCCGCACGGTTGTCCGGGGATCGATGTCACCGGCGGCGGTGAGCGCAGCGGCGACGCGTCCGCGGATCATCCGAAGCCTGAGGGCGCCGGCTTCGGCACGGCGGACGTCTCCGATCAGCGGGTGAGCCAACCGTACGGTCGGTGCGCGGCTGTCGGTATCCACTACGGCGCGCCTGCTCGCTTCGGCTGCGTCGAGTGCGGCGGGATCGACCACTGTTCGCAACACCGCGAGGTCGAGGGGTTCACAGGTAGACAGGACGTCGAGCACCTCGCAGACCGGAGCCGGCTGCCGGCCGATGCTTGCTTCCACCAGAGCGAGGAGGCTCGGTGACAGGCCAGAAGGACCCGGCCACAGCCAGACGCCCGACGTCTGCGTCAGCCGGCCGGCTGCATATTCGTCTTCGAGGAGATGGCGCAGATAGAGCACATTCCCCTGTGTGCAGGCCCAGAGACGCTCGGCGCTGGACGCCTCCATCGGTCCCTCCAGGGCCGCCTCGACGAGCGTGCGTGTCGTCCCGGGACAGCGGATGCAAGGCGAGTCTGCTCAGCGGTCCGTCCTTACCGCACCGGGTGAGTGCATCCGGACAGTGTTCGCCGGAGCGGACGGTCAGGATCACTGTCGCCAGCCCGCGGAGCACGAGTCGGTGGACCACGAATGCCGACATGTCGTCGAGCAGATGTGCGTCGTCGATGCCGATCACGGCCCGGTGGGGCCCACCGGCCAGCCGGGTGAGAACGTCATGAACTCGCATGAGCGGGTCGGCGCCGAAGTCGGTGACGACGTCGGCGAACGCGCCGAGCGGGACGCTTCGGGACGACTCCGTTCCTGCCGTTCAGTAGGTACGCCACCGGCGGGCGCGCGCTTGGTCCAGGGCCTCGCGTGCGAGGCGGGTCTTGCCGACGCCCGGCGCGTCGGCAATGACGATGCCGGCGCAGGAGCTGTCCCCGGCGATCATGCCGCGGACGATCCGCAGTTCGTCCCCCGGCCGGTCAGCGGCCACGCGCTGAGCACACACGAATTCTAGGTCACCACAGCAGCGGTGCTTCACCGTCGGATGACACCTGGAGGGTGCCCGGTTCGGTCTCCGCGACGCGCACGACTCTGCCCGGCTCCACGTACTCGGCGAACGGTTCGTTGCCGGCTTTCGCTGCCCGTGTCGGTCGCGCTGTCGCGTACGGCTCCGGCAGCTTCTCCGATATTGCATCCCAGGTCTCGATGTTCTCGTCCATGTATCGAGGGTTGTGCTGCCGCGCGAGAGTGGCACGCGTAGAGAGGTACTCGATTCGGATCCGTGCAGGACCGGAACGTCTCGTCGTGCCCATGCGTACCGCGGTTCGGCACGAGGACCGGACTGGGGTAGTGCACTACTCGCGTCGCCCGCCGCCGGGCGTCCGATGCTGAGTGTGCGGTCCGGAGACCCGGCCCGCCCGGGCGGTCGTCACCGCGTCGAATTTCTGCCCGGCCCATCCGAACGACAAGGACAGCCATGTCATGCAACAGCATCCACGGCCCGCTGTCATCGCCGCAGCCGGGGCGAACGCCGGTACCGTGCACATCGTCACGGGAGCCACCGACCGTCCGGGGAACGTGGCTGCTGGGATCCACGAGGGAACTGCTTCGTGATCCCCTCGAACTCGGCCTGCGCGGGTATGCCGAGGGAGGCGACGTCGTACGCTACGTCGTCGGGCTGCCGGGCCGGCGCCGCGAGTTCTTCACGGTCAATCACCCGGACGGCGTCGGGGAACTGCTGAACGCTCCGCGCCACCTCAACTACCGGAAGGACTCGGAGTTCTACCGCGCGATGCGCGACCTGTACGGGAACGGCTTGGTCACGAGTCAGGACGAGGCATGGTTGCGTCAGCGTCGGTTCATCCAGCCCCTGTTCACCCCGCAGAGCGTAGACGGCTACGTGGCGACGATGGTCGAGGAAGCCGAGCGTGTGGCCATCAGATGGCACAACTGCTCGAGTCACCTCGTCGACCTCGACGGAGCGATGAGTGCCCTGACGCTCGGTGTTGCCACTCGCATCCTGTTCGGCGTGCAGGCGCCCCGGATGCTGCCGATCCTGCGCACGACGTTGCCAATCTTGGGGCGCGCCGTCCTGCAGCGGGGTGCGTCCGCGATTCGGATTCCCACTGCGTGGCCCACGCCAGGGAATCGGAGAATTTCGCGTGCGGAATCTCGTCTCGACGGGTTGTGTGACGCGATCATCGAGCGCCGCCGCACCGCCGTTGAGCCGGGGGCGGATCTGATCGGCCGCCTGGTGACGGCCCGAGAAGATGGCGACACGCTGTCCACCAAAGAAATTCGCGATCAGGTCAAGGTGTTCCTGCTGGCCGGGCACGACACCACGGCCACCATGTTGACGTTCGCGCTGCACCTGCTCGGCAAGGACGCGGGTGTGCAGGATCGAGCGCGGGACGAAGCCGAACGGGTGCTGGGGGGCGAGACGCCGACGGCCTCCGGTGTCCACGCGCTGACGTACGCGACGATGGTGCTCGAGGAGGCCGCGCGGTTGTATCCACCCTCGCCGTACCTGACGCGGCGGGCAGTCGAGGAGAGGGAGGTGTGCGGATACCGGATCCCTGCCGGTGCGGACGTCAACCTGGCGCCGTGGGTGATCCACCATCGTGCCGACCTGTGGCCGGATCCGTTCCGGTTCGACCCGGATCGCTTCACTCCGGACAGGGTGAAGGAGCGTCACAAGTATGCGTGGTTCCCGTTCGGTCACGGTCCCCGCGGCTGTATCGGTCAGCGCTTTGCGATGCTGGAAGCGGCGATAGCCCTGGCGATCCTGGTCCGTGAGTTCGAGTTCCGTTCCCCTTCGGGATCGGTGGCGGTGACCACCGACCTGCTGCTGCACCCGGTCGGTGCCGTGCCGTGCCGTGTCCGCCGACGTGTGCCGGTGCGCCTCGCGGACCGTCGGACGCGCCAGCCGTCGTAATCGGACGCTGGAATCGGACGGCGGTTGCGGACGAGGACCGTCGGACCCGAGGTGGTGGCGCATGCCTGACCGATCGCAGATCTCCGCGTGTTTCCGGAGATTGCGCGGTGTGCGGCGTGGGCAGATTCCGAAGGTGCGAGCAAGTCTGGGCGCCCTTGACACTTCCGGGCAGCGCCTCCAAACTGACAACGTGCGTAGTCAAAGCGAGCTCGTGCCGCTCGGCCCCGACAGCCTGACGTGGAAGTACTTCGGCGGCTGGCGCGGAATGTTGTTCGGCCCCTGGGCCGGATCGATGCAGAACATGCACCCGGGCCTCGGTGCGGCCGTGGAGGAGCACTCGCAGTTCTTCGACGAGCGCTGGGAACGCCTGTACCGGTCGCTGTACCCCATCTACGGCGTTGTCTTCGACGGTCCGCGCGCCCAGGAGACCGCCGCGCAGGTGCGTGGCTACCACGACACGATCAGGGGGATCGACAAGAAGGGCCGGCGCTATCACGCCCTCGACCCCGACACGTTCTACTGGGCGCACGCGACGTTCTTCTACAGCCTCGTCGTCTCGATCGAGTGGTTCGACGGCCCGCTGTCGCTCGCCGACAAGCACAGGCTGTTCGACGAACACGTCCAGTGGTACCGGCTCTACGGGGTGTCGACGCGACCCGTTCCGGAGAGATGGGAGGACTTCCTCGCCTATTGGGACCGCATGTGCCGGGAGGTGCTCGAGGACAACAAGGCGACCCGCGACGTGCTGGACCTCTCGCACCTCGACCGGCCGCCGTTCCTGCGGTGGGTGCCCGCGAGCGTCTGGAAGGTGCTGCGGCCGCCGATGACGCGCGGGTTCGTCTGGCTCACGATCGGGCTGTACGACCCGCCGGTACGCGCGCTGTTGGGCTACACGTTCTCCGACCGCGAGCAGAAGCTGCATCGCCTCATCGGCCGCTCGATCGGATTGGGGGACAAGCTGATTCCTCGTCGTCACCGCTATCATCCGCGCGCCCGGGCCGGCTGGGACCGCGCATCCGGCCGCATCCCGGCCGACGCGCCCGTCGTGCACACGCCCGATCGCAATCTGCCGCCGGCGCATCTGCTGGGCAGCCCGATGCACTACACCGGAGCGCACGAGCCCGCCGGCACCTCCTGAGTGTTCGACGAACGTGCACTTCTCGTGACGACACGCCGGGGCAGTGGCACGAGAAGTGCACGCTCGGTCGCCGGGCGCGCACGTCGCGCGACGAGCGCGCCCCGGCGTTCACAAGGACGCGAGCACCTCGTCGAACAGTGCGGCGTAGCGTTCCTGTGCGGCGCGGCGCCGGGTGGGAACGTGCTCGGTGGGAACCCGGTCGGCAGGGGCTTCGTAGCCACGCAGGATCAGCTTGGCGACGGTGTCGCGGTGCACCTCGTCCGGGCCGTCGTAGAGCCGCGCGGCGCGCGCCGCGCGGTACATGAAGTCGAGCGGCAGATCGGAGCTGTAACCGAGGGAGCCGTGGGTCTGTACGGCCCGGTCGATGATGTCGTGCAGGATCTTCGCGCCGAAGTACTTGATCATGGCGATTTCTTTCCGGGCCGCCTTGGTGCCCTGGGTGTCGATCACCCATGCGGCCTGCAGCGTCATCAGCCGCAGCGCCTGCATCTCGGCGGCGGAGT
Source organism: Rhodococcus sp. 14C212 (assembly GCF_011058195.1). Taxonomy (NCBI): domain Bacteria; kingdom Bacillati; phylum Actinomycetota; class Actinomycetes; order Mycobacteriales; family Nocardiaceae; genus Rhodococcus; species Rhodococcus sp. 14C212. Next base: position 48,355 of record NZ_JAALEH010000026.1, read on the forward strand.
CGGCGATCCAGTTGCGGACGGTCTGCTTCTCGCCGAGGACGCTGCCGTGCGCGAAGCGGTAGGTGGCGCGTTCGCACATCATGTCGAAGGCGCGGTTGGCCTGACCGATCCACCGCATGCAGTGGTGAATACGGCCGGGCCCGAGCCGCTTCTGGGCGATGAGGAAGCCGTCGCCGGGATTGCCGAGCAGCGCGTCGGCACCGACCCGCACGTCGCGCAGGGTCACCTCGCAGTGCGAGCCGTAGGTGTTCTCGCGCGGCGACGGGTTCTCCATCGAGGCGATGTCGCGTACCACGTGCAGGCCGGGGGTGTCGATGGGGACGATGAACTGTGAGGCGCGGCGGTGTCGTTCGGCCTCGGGATCGGTGACTGCGACGACGATGACGAAGTCGGCGGTCGAGGCGTTGCTGATGAACCACTTGTCACCGCCCAGCACCCAGTCGTCGCCGTCGCGGACGGCGGTGGTCTGCAGGTTGGTCGGGTCGGCGCCGGCGTTGTCCGGTTCGGTCAGCGCGAAGGCCGAGTACTTCTCACCGGCGAGCAGCGGATCGAGCCAGCGGTGCTTCTGCTCGTCGGTGCCGACCGCGGCGAGGATCTCCGCGTTGCCGGAATCCGGTGCCTGGCAGCCGAACACGATCGGTCCGAGGGGCGACGAACCGAGGATTTCGTGCATCAGGCCGAGCTTGACCTGGCCGTAGCCCTGTCCGCCGAGTTCGGGGTCGAGGTGCGCGGCCCACAGCTGCTGGGCTTTGACCTGTTGCTGCAGCGGCGCGATCGCGATGAGCAGCTGCGGCCAGGTCAGCTCGAGGGTTTCGAGCGGACGGATCTCCTCGCGCACGAAGGCGGTCATCCAGTCCAGCTTCTGCTGGAATTCGGGTTCGGTGGAGAAATCCCATGCCATGTGTGTCTACCTCCGGTGTGCGGATCGGCGGGTCAGTCGAGGAAGCGCAGGGTGCGCTCGAACAGGTGGAGGGCGTACCGGTGCAGCCGGTCGCCGACCGGGCGGGGGGCCTGCCCGGAACAGGCGCGGGCGTAGGTGCCTTCGAGGATGATGCCGAGTTTGAACGCGGCCAGCGCGGTGTACCAGTCGAGGGCGGCCAGATCACGGTCGGTGTTCTCGGCGTACCGCTGCACCAGTTCCGCACGGGTCGGCAGTCCACCGGCGGCGGCGAGGCGGCTTTCGAGCAGGTCGGGCTCGCCGTCGGACTCGGGCCAGATCGCGAGCATCCAGCCGAGGTCCAGCAGCGGGTCGCCGACGGTGGCCATCTCCCAGTCGACGATCGCATTCACCGTCGGGGCGATCCGGTCGAACATGACGTTGGAGACGTGGTAGTCGCCGTGCAGGATGCCGGGTGTCCACTGCCGGGGCCGGTTGTCGTCGAGCCACGACGCGAGGCGGTCGACGCTGGGCAGCAGCACCGTGGGATATCCGGACAGCAGCGTGTAGGACTCGAGTTCGCTGGTCCAGCGACCCACCTGCCGTTCGAGGAACCCCTCAGGGCGTCCGAATCCGGTCAGACCGATCGCGGCCGGGTCGACCCGGCCGAGTTCGGTGAGCGCGTCGACCATCGCCAGGCCCATGTGACGGCGGGCGTCCCGGTCGGCGGCGTGGGCGGGGGACAAGCCCTCCGCTGCGTTGTAGCCGTCCACAGCGTGCATCAGATAGAAGACGGCGCCGAGGACGTCGGGATCCTCGCACCCGGCGATGAAACTCGGGTGCGGCACCGCGGTCCCGGCCAGGGCACGCAGCAACGTCATCTCCCGCAGCATCATCCGGTTGGAGTGCGGGCGAAGGTGTTTCGGTCCGCGGCGCAGGACATAGCGGGTTCCGGCCCGCCCGAACGCGAGCATGATGTTCTGCGTTCCGCCGCCGATCGGGGAGACCTCGGTGAGGTCGCCGGCGCCGAGGCCCCGTGTGTCCATCCAGTCGCGCAGCGCGGCGAGATCGACTCCCGTCAGGTCGCTGTCTGTCGTGTCGGTCGGCATACAACGACGGTATCGGCCGGGTCCGGCGGGGGCAGTGCGGCTTTCACCGCTCGTTGTGGGTTTCCACAACCGCCGTGGAGCGGGGTCCGCGCTGGTCAGCGGCCGGAGAAGTCGAGGATCTGGAAGGCGAGCCGCGCCGAGAGCATGACGTCGAGACTGGCCGGATCGAGTCGGGTCAGTTCCTTGATCTTGCCCATCCGGTAGCGCACCGTGTTCTCGTGCACGTCCAGAGCCTGTGCGGCGCCCTGGACGCGCCCCTCGGCGGTGACGAACGCGCGCCACGTGTCGAGCAGGACGCCGTCGTCGGCGGTCTGTACAGCGTGCAGGTACTCGTGCGCGAAGTGCACCGCCTCCTTGACCCGGCCGGAGCTGACGACCAGCCGGAACAGTCCGAGCTCGGTGACGTCGAGGACCCCGGCGGACCATTCGAACGACCGCGCGATCTCGGCGACCTCCCGCATCTCCCGGGCGGCCTGCGGGAAGTCGGTGACCTCCCGGCACACACCGGAGATGACGGTGGCGCCGGTCGCCAGCTGCGGCTGCAGCGACGCGCGGATCCGCGACACCGCGTCGCGCACCCGCTGCAGTTCCTCGGCGGAGCCGCCGTCGGGCAGCGGCACCAGTACGATCACGCTGCCGGGCAGTTTCACCGCCGCCGGCTCGTCGATCCCGAGCACCTCCTGGAACCGGCGGGTGACCAGGCGCTGTGCGGCGGAGGCGGACATCCGCTGGTTCGCCGCCAGTGTGAACCGGACCAGCACGTGCGGATACGTAAGGTCGATACCGAACTGCGGGCCGCGCCGCACCAGGTGTTCCTTGTCGCGGGTGTTGCGCAGCAGATCCGACAGGTAGTCGTCGCGGGCCTGGCCCTGGGTCTCGATCTGCCGGCGTTCGGAAAGGATCTGCAGGGACAGCACCGTCGCGCCGTGTTCGGCGATGTTCGCGTCGACCTGCTCGAGCGAGCGACCGACCTCGACGATGCCCAGGTAGCCGTTGGGTTTGCCCTCGATCATCAATCGGCACAGCAGGTGCCGGCGGCCGAGGCCGACGGACAACGTAGGCGGCACCACGGCCGACGGCCGGTCCGGGCTCAGGCCGGCGAGTTCGGCCTCGACCGAGGGCATGCGCCGGATCTGCTCGGAGATCACCGGGGCGCGGTCCAATCCGAGGGTGACCGGCGCCGCCCAGGCGAGTACCCGGAAGTCCTCGTCGTAGAGGACGACGGGTTTGGTCGACAGGTCGCTGAGCAGACGCACCACGCGCTGGATGTCGGCGCCCTCGAGCACGGCGTTCGTGAGCTTGCGGTGCACGTCCGCGAGATAGGCGAGCGTGTTGCGGCTGCGGGTGATCTCCGAGGCCTGTGCCCGCAGCCGCGAGTTGAGCATCGCCTGGGTGAGAAACAACGCGCTGAGCTGGGCGAACATCTCGGCGATCTCGATGTCCTCGGCGGTGTAACGGCGGGGGAGGTCCTTGTTGTCGACGAAGAGCAGGCCGATGACCTCTCCGTCGAACACCAACGGCACCCCGAGCATGGCGCGGACCCGCCAGTGCTCCATGGTTCGGCGATGGGGGCGCGGGTCGTTGGGGACGTCCTCGATGAGCACCGACCGGGCGGTCTCGATGATCTCCCGGCTGAAGTGGTCGCCGGCGATCCCGGATTCCTGGCGCTTGACGGCTTCGGTGATGTCGCCCTCGTCGGCGCAGTGTCCCGCGGCGCCGCGGAACCGGCCGTCGGGGCGTCTGAGGTAGAGCGAACTGCGGGACACCCCGAGCACGGTGCACAGTTTCACGCACACCGAGCGCAGCAGCTGTTCGAGGTCGGCGTCGCCGATGGCTTCGCCGGTGATCTCGGCGAAGGCGGTGATGACGTCGCGTTCCCGGGGCCGGGTCGCGGGGTGACCCACGAGGGTGGGCGCGTGGGCGGCGGTCGGGACCGTCGCGCGGGCGGAGCCGTGCTCAGGCGTCGTCGGCTCGACGTTCCCGCTCGGCAGCGCCATGCGTCTACCTCACCTCCCGGCGCCCGAGGGTGCGGCGCCGCCACGTGTCGATGTTGTTCATTATCACAATCTACGGGAAATCAGGTCGCGATCACAGTCGCCAGTGCGCCGTCGAGCTCGTGGCCCATCCGGTCCCGCTTGGCCCGCAGGTAGCGCACGTTGTGTGCGGTGACGACGGTCGGCAGCGCCACCCGCCCGACAATCTCGATCGAATAGCCTTCCAGGCCACCGAGTTTGCCGGGGTTGTTGGTGATCAGCCGCATCCGCCGCACACCCAGGTCGGCGAGGATCCGGGCGCCCACCCCGTAGCTGCGCGAGTCGTCGGGCAGGCCGAGCGCCCGGTTCGCGTCGACGGTGTCGAGGCCCTGCTCCTGCAGCGAGTACGCGCGGATCTTGTGGGCCAGTCCGATGCCCCGGCCCTCGTGGCCCCGCAGGTACACGAGCACCCCGCACCCTTCCCGGGCGATCTCGGCGAGCGCACGCTCGAGCTGCGCCCCGCAGTCGCATCGCAACGAACCGAGGATGTCGCCGGTCAGGCACTCGCTGTGCACCCGCACCAGCACTCCCTCGGGGGTGCGCCCGGCGGCGGCGACGTCGCCCATGACCAGCGCGAGGTGCTCGGTGCCGTCGAGCACCGATCGGAACGCCACAGCCCGGAATTCCCCGAACTCGGTGGGCATCGTCGACTCGGCGACGAGCTCGACGAACGGCTCCGTCGCAGCCCGGTATCGCACCAGGTCGGCGATCCGCAGCAGGGGCAGGCCGTGCTCCCGGGTGAACGCGACGAGATCGGCGCCGCGGCGCATCGAGCCGTCCTCGGCGACGATCTCCCCGATCACCCCCACGTCTCCGGCCCCGGCGAGACGCAACAGATCCACGGTCGCCTCGGTGTGCCCGGCGCGGGCGAGCACCCTGCCCTCCCGGGCTCGCAGCGGGAAGACGTGCCCCGGCCGGCGCAGATCCGCAGGTTCGGTCGTGTCGTCGGCGAGTGCCCGCACGGTCGCGGCCCGGTCCTGCGCGCTGACCCCGGTCCCGGTGGAGACGTGGTCGACGGTGACGGTGAACGCCGTGCCGTGCGCGTCGGTGTTGCGTTCGACCATCAGCGGCAGGTCGAGGGTGTCGGCGCGGTGCGCGGTCATCGGCGCGCAGACGATGCCGGTGGTGTGCCGGACGATGAACGCCATCTGCTCGGCGGTCATCGTGGCGGCGGCCGCGACGAGGTCACCTTCGTTCTCCCGGTCGTCGTCGTCCACGACGACGACCATGCCGCCGGCGGCGAGGGTCTCGACCGCGAGTTCGACGTCCTGAGCGGGGCTGGTCCGTGGCATGGCGACTACTCCTGTTCTGCGCTGTGGGTGCCGAAGGTGCGCCGGTGGTACGTGAGCGGCGGATGGTCGACGCGGGCGGCGGCTTCGACGTGCCCGAGGACGACGACGTGGTCGCCACCGTCGACGAGGTCGGCCACCCGGCACGCCAACCACCCCGGCGCCGCGTCGACCCGCGGCACCCCGGCCGACAGCGACCAGTCGACCCCGTCGAACTTGTCGGTGCCCTTGCGGGCGAACGTCAGGGCGAGGGCGTCCTGACCGCGGCCGAGGACGTTGACCCCGAACCGTCCTCCGGACCGCACGACCGTGAGCAGATCGGACCCGCGGTCGAGGGCCACCAGCACCATCGGAGGATCGAGCGACAGCGAGGCGAAGGCGCTGACGGTGGTGCCGTGCGGACGGGCGCCGTCGAGTGCGGTCACCACCGTCACGGGGGTGCACACACTGGCCATCACGTCCCGGAACTCGGCGGTGAACTCTTGGGCGGCAATTGGATTCATCACGTCCTCCGACGGGGTCGGCCGAAGCGGTGCCCGGCGAATCCGGGCACCGCCGCGGGCGGCTCAGGCGTTCGCCGGAACCGGCGCCTTCATCTTGTGGAGCTCGGGGACGACCTTCTCGCCGTAGAGCTTCAGGGCCTTCTCCGCCTGCTCGATCGGCAGGCCGCCGAACGCGAACGCCGCGTTGGCGAAGAAGTCACCGACCATCTCGTGCCGGGCGGCATACTTCTCGACGATCTGCTCGGGCGTGCCGTACACGTTGGCCTCGACGTAGGCGTCGGCTGCGGCTTCCATTCCGGCCTCGCGGATCATGTCGGCGCCGACCTGGTAGGTCTCGTAGCCCTTCGTTTCGCGCCAGTGCTCGCCGGCGAAGTCGTAGTGCTTGATCACCGACAGGAAATACCGGGCGACGTGCTCGTAGGCGAGGCGGCGGGCCTCCTCCGCGTCCTCGTGGCAGATCACGAAGTCCTGGATGACCGGCGGCAGGGGCTCGGTGTTCCAGCGCGCCCGGTACAGGTCGCGCCACCGATTGATCGCCTCGGCGTGCTTGCCGAACTCGAACTGCATGAACGTCATCATGCGGACGCCGAGATCGGCGATGACCGGAACGGAGTCGGGCGACATCGCAGCGCCGAACAGGCGGTCGCGTCCCCACTCGTACGCCGGGTTCGGGGCCGGGCGGATCTCGACGCGCTGCTGCGGGTAGAACTCGCCGTCGGGCTGGTCCACCACGCCGGTGCGCAGCCCCTCGATCGCGAGGTTGGCGGCTTCGATGAACCGTCCACGCGCTTCGTCCATCGGGATGCCGAACGCGTCGTACTCCATCTTGGCCAGTCCGCGGCCCATGCCGAACAGGGCGCGACCCTCGGACATCATGTCGAGCATCGTCATCTTCTCGACGACGCGGACGGGGTTGTTCCACGGGAGGATCACCGCGCCGGTGCCCAGCTTGACGGTCGACGTGCGGGCCGCGAGGTACGACATGATCTGCATGTTGTCCGGGCACATCGAGTAGTCGTCGAAGTGGTGTTCGGCGGACCAGACGGCATCGAAGCCGTACTTCTCCGCTGCGACGCCCATCTCGAGTTCGCGGACGAACACCTCCTGGTCGCTGACGTTTTCGTGGTAGTTCTGGAACACGAGCAGCATGCCGACGTCCATGGACGTAACTCCTTGTGTGAGGGGGATGGAGGGGACGGGGAGCGGATCAGGGTGCGAGGAACACGGCCCGGGTGTGTTCGGTGTCGAGGTACTCCTTGACCGACTCGATCAGGCCGTCCCGGATCTCGAAGACGAAGTGGTAGAGGTTGTTGTAGACGCGGCCGTTCGCCATCTCCGAGTACGACTCGGTTTCGACGGCGACCCGGTCGCCCTCGGCCGTCCACGCCCGCGGGGTCAGGGCGATCGCCCCGGTCCTGGTGGTCGCGGACAGGCCCGAGAGCATCTCGCGGAACTCCTCCTTGGTCTTGGTCCCGGAGATTCCGTCGATGGTGCCGGCCACCCACCACGTGGCGGTGGGGGCGAGGTAGCCGAGGATCGCCTCGACGTCGCCGGAGGTGAACACCTCCATGAACTCGGCGACGAGCTTCTTGTTGGCCGCTTCGAGGCTTCCGGCGGTCGCGACGTTGTCCATCTGAGCTCCTTCGAGTGAGGACTTGGACGAATCGGGTAGCGGGGGAAGAACTTCCCAACTGCTGCCTCCGACGGTATCCGGAAGACTGTGGTGTGGGTCACGCAGGTTTTCCGGTCGTTGTAGGCCGCTACAACGACCGGACGGTCACGACCGCGAGCTGAACGAGGACATCAGCCCACCGTCGGTGGCCACCACCGAGCCGGTCATGTACGGCGCGTCCGCGACGCCCACGATGACCTGCGCAATCTCCTCGGGACGGCCCGTTCGGCCCATCGGGATCGCCGCGACGACCCGCTCCCGGGCCCGGCCCGTCAGCGCCGAGGTCATGTCGGTGTCCACGAAACCGGGGATGACGAGATTGACGCGGATGTCCCGCGGCGCGAGCTCGACGGCGAGCACCTGGGTCAGCCCGCTCAGCCCGGCTTTCGCCGCACCGTAGGCTACGTCGCCGGGGAAACCCCGGAACCCGACCACCGCACCGACATTGACGATCGCCGCGCCCGCGGACAGCCGGGGAACGACGGTCCGGGCCACCTCGAACGCACCGGTGAGGTTGGTGGCCAGCACCTCGTCCCAGTGGGCGCGGGGCAGATCGTCGATCCGGCCGCCGCGGTGCACCCCCGCGGCGTTGACCACGACGTCGAGCGCACCGAACCGGTCGAACACCGCGTCCACCCCGAGCCGGATCGACGCCGCATCACTGATGTCGGTGTTGATCTCCACCACCCGGTCGGGGTGCGTCCACGGCGCCGACGCCGGCTTGCGGGCGAACACCGCGACGTTGTCGCCGCGGGCGGCCGCGGCCTCCGCCACGGCCCGCCCGATGCCCCGGGAACCGCCGGTGACCAGCCACGTCCTGACGCCGCTCATCGGTTCAGGAATCCCGTCAACGCGGCGAGGTAGCGGTCCCGCTCCTCGAGGAACGGGGCATGCCCGCTCGACGGGAACTCCACGACCTCGGCGCGGTCGTTGAGCGCCGGCACCGCCTCGGCGCCGGAGAACGGCACGAACGCATCGAGCCGACCGTGGAGCAGCAGGATCGGCACCTCGAGCGCCGCAATCTCCTTCCGCAGATCGATCGTCGCCAGATCACGCAGCGAGTCGTCGCCCCGCGGCCCCATCGACATGAACATGTCCCAGATCGACTCGAGCACGGCCTCGCCGGGGTCCTGGGCGCACACCGCTGCGGCCACTCCACGGAACGTCTCGGCCCGGTTCGCGGCGACCCCGGCGAGCACACCTTCGACGTCGGCGACCGCCCCGCCGTGCGGCCAGTCGTCGGTGGCGGTGTACCGCGGCGACGCCCCACCGGTGAGCACCAACGCCGACGCCCGATCCCCGAGCTGCGCGACGGCCGCGGTCGCCACCGCCCCGCCGAGCGACCAGCCGTTGATCACCGGCCGGTCCAGGCCCAGGTGCTCGACCAGCGCCACCACGTCGGCGGCCAGCGCGGCGATCGACACGTCGTCGAAGTCCTTGTCGGACCGGCCGCAGCACCGCAGATCGAGCGTCACGACCTCGTTGCCGTTGGTGCGCAGGGCCGGAAGTGTCGTGTCCCAGGCGCGGGCCGTGGCACCCCAGCCGTGGATCAGCACGATCGGCCGACCCTCACCACGGTGGTGTTCGAAGTAGATCCTGCGGTCGTTCTCGACGGGCAGATAACCCATGATGTCCTCCTGTGCGAGTGGGGAAGTGGGATCGAGCGGATGGGAAAGCAGAGGGGTGGCCGGAATTGCCGGGTCGTGCCGCAACGCCCGCGGCACCACGGCCGGGCGATCCCGGAACCGGGGCATGACGTGCTCGGCGAACAGCTCGAGCGACCGCATCACCTTCTCGTGAGCCAGGCCGCCGAACCGCATCCAGCAGATCAGATGTTGCAGGCCGGTCTCGTCGTGCAGCACCTCGAGCTGCCGGAGCAGGCCGTCGGGATCACCGACGTACACGACGCCGCCGTCGCGCAGACCCTCGACGGTCATGCCGCCGGCCTCGTCGGCCGCGGTGACCAGCTCGGCGTAGCGCTCGTAGGTCGCCGGCACGTCCGGGCCCTGCGGCACCGCCGCGAGCGCCGCATCGAAATACCAGGTCAGAGCGTCCCGCGCGTTCTCGACCGCGACCTCCTCGGTGTCGGCGAGGTGGATCTGCCAGTTCATCGGGAAATCCAGGCTCAGCACATCCCGGCCGAGGTCGCGCAGCCGTCGTTTGGCGTCGACGACGAACGCATTCAGCTCCGGCATCGTCATCAACGTCGGCGTGACCAGCATGTTGTAGCCCTGATCGGCCGCCAGATCCAGGGTCTCCGGGCTGATCGAGGCAATGTAGATCGGCGGGGTCGGCCGCTGCACCGGGGTCGGGCGGCAGTCGACATGGTCGAGGTCGAAGTGCTTGCCGTGATAGGAGAACGGCTCGCCGGGCTTCTTGCTCCAGAGGCCCCGCACGATCTCGAGCGCCTCGACGAACACCTCGCGGCTCTCGCCCTGCAGATCGGCGACGCCCATGTTGTGGAACTCGTCCGGCTGGTAGCCGCGCCCCACCCCGAAATCGAGGCGGCCACCGGAGATGACGTCGACCATCGCGTAGTCCTCCGCGATGCGCACCGGCCAGTCGAACGTCAGGTTGCTCACCGCGATGCCGATCCGCATCCGTTCGGTGCGGGCGGCGATCGCCGCCGCCGCCACCTGCGGCGACGGCATCGACCCGTAGTCGCTGCCGTGATGCTCGGCCAGCCACACCTCGTCGAATCCGAGCTGCTCGGCGTATGCGATCTGTTCGAGCATCTCGCGGTAGGCCCGGGAGAAGTCCCGGTCCGGGCATTCGAGGACGTAGAAGATGCCGAACTTCACGGTGTGCCTCCTTGCGACGACGCCTCCGGCGGGGCCGTCCGCGCCGCACCGGTGGACCCGACGCTAGAGCGGCACCCGGTTCAGCCGTGGAACCTCGCTCCGCCGCCGTTGTGGGAGTCCACAAACGTCTGGGCGTCGACAGTGCTGCGCAGCCGCTTCTTGTCGACTTTGCCGACACTGGTGCGCGGCAACGACTCGACGACCACGACCTGCTCGGGCAGCCACCAGCGGGGTGCGAGGTCGGCGAGCGCGGTGCGCACCGCCTCCGGGTCGAGAACGTGCCCCTCCTCGGCGACGACGAACGCCAGGGGCCGCTCCTGCCACTTCTCGTGCGGCACCGCCACGACCGCGGCGTCGGCGACGTGCGGGACCTGCGTCAACGCCTGCTCGAGCGCGAGCGAGCTGATCCACTCGCCGCCACTCTTGATCAGATCCTTCGCCCGGTCGACGATGGTGAGATAACCCTCCTCGTCGATGGTGGCGATGTCGCCGGTGCGCAACCAGCCGTCGACGAACGCCTCCGGGTGCTCGTCGCGGAAATACCGTTCGGCCACCCACGGACCCCGCATGAGCAGCTCACCCCGATCGACACCGTTGTGGGGAACTACAGCGCCGTCGTCGTCGACGAGCTTCCACCGCAACCCGGGCAGCAACCGCCCCTGCCGGCGGATGTACTCGTAGCGCTTGGCCGGATCGTCGTCGGCGGCGCGGGGCGGGCGGGCGAACGTGCCCATCGGCGACATCTCCGTCATGCCCCACCCCTGGAAGGCCGGCACCCCGAGGTCCTCTTCGATGCTGCGGATCAGTTCCCGGGTCGGGGTCGAGCCCCCGAGCACCAGTGCGCGCAGATTCGTCAGGTCCGTTCCCGTCGCTAGGGCGTGGCGCACCAGCTCGACGGCGACCGTCGGCACCATCCCGACGTAGGTGACGCGTTCGGCCTCGAGGATCCGGGCGATGTCCGGCACCGCGGGGTGCGCTCCCGGTAACACCTGGTTCGCGCCGGTCATCAACGCCGCGAACGGAATTCCCCACGCATTGGCGTGGAACATCGGCACGACGTGGCAGACGGTGTCGCGCTCGCAGATCGCGTGTCCGTCGGCCAGGCACGCGGTGAACGTGTGCAGGTACAGGGCGCGGTGCGAATATCCCACGCCCTTGGGGAAACCGGTGGTGCCGGACGTGTAGCACAGTGCGGCGAGGTCGTTCTCGTCGCGGGGAACCGGCTCGGTCAAGGGTGCGGCGGCGTCGGTGAGTGCGTCCTGGGTGGGCAGGTCGATCCCGTCGCCGTCGGTGGTGACTACGAGCATGTCGGGCCGTCGGGCGCGGGCGGTGTCGAGCAGCGGCAGCAGCGCGGTGTCGACGAAGATCATCCGGTCGTCGGCATGGTCGACGATGTAGGCGATCTCGTCGGCCTCGAGTCGCAGGTTGACGGTGTGCAACACCGCACCCGCCAGGGGCACCGCCAGGTACAACTCGAGGTGACGGCGATGGTTCCAGGCCAGCGTCGCCACCCGGTCGCCGGGCCGCACCCCGAGTTCGATCAGGGCCGCCGCCAACCGGAACACCCGGTCGGTGTACTCGCGGTACGTGTACTGCGACACCGACCCACCGTCCAGGTACTGCGTGATCGTCTTGGCGGAGAACAATTCCCGCGCCCGATACACGAAGTCGGTGATCACGAGCGGGCTGCCCGGAGACGGCACCGGGGTCATGCAGGCACCTCCTGCCGGGCGGCGGCCACCGCCGAACGGACCTCGGGCATCACCTTCGAGGTGAGCAGTTCGATCCGGGCCGAGCCGCTGTCGACGGATTCGCCGGGCAGCTGCGCCCAGAAGTGCACGTCCTTGACCTGCGGCCGGGCCACGAGCAGGGCGGTGAGTTCCCGCACCGCGGTCGCCGCGTCCCACAGCTGGAACGCCCCCGCGTCGACGAGTGCCTGCGGCGAGTCGAACAACGGGGTGGACTCCGGCGGCCCGAACGCCCCCATCCGGATGTAGCCGTTGATCTGGTACAGCGCGTGCTCCCCGATCCGGGCCCATTCACGTTCCGGATCGTCGGCGATCACCGACCACTGCCCGGCGTAGATGCGGCCGGCGTCGCGGGGGCGCCCGTGCCGCTCGAGTGCGTCGAGGTACGTCTCGTGGTGCGCGTTCTGGGTGCTGAGGAACCCGTCGGCGATGCGTGCGGCCCGGTCGATGGCCGGGTCGGCCATCGCGCCGACGAGCACCTGCGGGGTGCGTTCCGGCTGCGGCGTCACCGGCAGTGCCGGGAAGTCGAAGCGGCTGCCCCGGAACTCGACGCAGTCGCCGTCCCATGCCTGCCGGATCAGGGCGATGCCTTCCTCGAGCAGGCTCGGCCGGTGCCGCAGCGAGCGACCGAACGCTTCGAACTCCGGCTGCCAGTACCCCTGCCCGACTCCGAGATCGAAGCGGCCCGCCGTCAGGAGCGACACGGTGGCCGCGTCCTCGGCGAGCCGGATCGGGTTGTGCAGCGGGGCGACGATCAGGTTGGTGCCGATCCGCAGGTGCTCGGTGTGCGATCCGATCGCGGCGGCGAGCACGAACGGCGACGGGGTGTAGCCGTCCTCCATGAAGTGATGCTCGGTCAACCACACCGAGCCGATCCCACAGCGTTCGGCCCAGGCGATCTGTTCGAGGCTCTGCCGGTAGAAGTCGGTGAAGCTGCGCGGCCATCGCGTGGGGTTGCGGAAGTCGTACCACAGGCCGAAAGTGCAGTGCTCGTCGTTCACGGTGCGCGTCCTTCGAGTCGGATCGGGCTATGTCGCAGATCACACCCTGGTGGGATGAGGCCCGACGGTGAAGAGGGGAATGGGAGGGCGATTGTGGGCGAATCCAACCGTGCTGCCGGATCCACCCACGCTCGCGCGGCGGTCCGGTCAGAAGTTGCCCTTGGCGGCCCACCCGCCGTCGACCGGGTAGATCTCGCCGGTCAGGAAGCTGCCCTCCCGCATCAGGTAGGCGACCATCGACGCGATCTCCTCCGGCCGGCCCAGACGCCGGACGATGTGGGCGTTGGCGTTCGCGGCACGCATCTCGTCGGTGATGTCCGCCAGGATCGGGGTGTCGATCGTGCCGGGGCAGATCGCGTTGATGAGGATGTTCTTGTCGCCGTACTCGAACGCTGCCTGCTTGGTGAGGGAGACGACGCCGCCCTTCGCCGCCGAATACGAGGCGAGGTTCGGCAGGCCGCGCAGCGCCGCCATCGACGCGATGTTGACGATCCGCCCGCCGCCACGCTCGATCATGTTCGGAATCACCGCCTGCATCCCGAGCCACACACCCTTCAGGTCGGTGCCGATGACGTGATCCCACGCCTCCTCGGTGAGCCCGACGACGCTGTCCTCGCTGATCATGTTGACGACACCGGCCACGTTGGCGAGGAGGTCGACGCGGCCGTGCCGCTCGATCACCTCGCGGACCGTGTCGGCCCAGCTGCTCCGGACGCGCACGTCGAGGGCGTGCGCTTCGGCCTTGCCGCCGGTCGTGAGCACGGCGTCCACGGTCGCCCCGGCGTCCTGGATGTCCGCCGCGATCACCGTCGCGCCTTCGGCGGCCAGTCGCTGGGCGGTGGCTGCGCCGATTCCCTGTGCGGCGCCGGTGACGATCGCGATCTTCCCGTTCAGTGTCATCGTCGACTTCCTTCCGTTCGATGGAGGCCCGATGTCCCCGCTGTGATGCAGGACACGTCGGTGTCGCCGACAGTAGGGATCGGATGTCCTCGGCGACACACCGTTGCGGGGAGGTGTTTGGAGGCATGCACAACGGACGGGGCCGGGGCTGCGAGCGCTCACGCCATCGGGACGGGAGTCGCCGTCGACCCCGAACCGCGCGGCGAATGAGCACTTCTCGTGACACTGCCCGGCGCGTCGTCACGAGATGTGCATCGTCGACGATCGCGTCAGTTCGGGTGAGCCGCGCGCCACGCCTGCCAGACCTCGGGGCGGAGCCGGCCGCGGTCCGGTACGGATAGGCCCTGCGTGCGGGCCCAGGCTCGGACCTCGGCCGTCGACGGTGTCGTGGCGGCGGGCGCGGCGATGCGGTCGATCGCGCTGCGCTCTGCCTCGGCCCAGACGTAGGCCGCGGCCAGATAGCGGTAGGTCCACTGCTCCGCCAGGGCTCGGGTGTCGCAGAACACGATCGGTACGTTCGGCCAGCGCACCTGCAACTCGGCCAGACCGTCGGCGACCGTCGCCGGCCGCACCCGGTCGAGCGCGAAGATCGCCGAGTACCGGTCCTCGACCACGACCGCGGCCCGCGGTAGGGCTGCCAGCTCGGCCAGCGCGTAGCGCAGCGTGCCGTTCGTCAGGCTCGAGACCAGGTCCGGCACCGACTTGCGTTCGACCGAGGCCACGAGCCGGTCCTCGAGGAGGACGCCGTAGTCCCCGCACGGCAGCGCGCGCTTGGTGAGGTCGACCTGCTGGTCGGCGAACCGGTAGGCGTAGCGCTCGTGCGAGTCGACGACGATCGGCAACTCGGCGATGCCGGCGGCCCGGGCAGTGGGTGTGCGCACGTTCGGGCGGGCCTGTTTGCGGGTGCGCGGGGACTGCCAGAACACGACGTCGCGTCCGCGGGCGGTGGTGTACACGATCTGCGACCGGTTCTCCCGGCCCCGGTCGAGCACCAGATCGATCGCCGCGCCCCGGCGTGCGCACGATCGCACGGCCACGCGCTCGACGACCTCGGGTTCGGTGGGCCATTCGTCGATCGGCACGGGGTGGCAGTACAGCGCCTTCGTGCGCGGCCAGGTGCCGGACGTGCGGAACACCAGCCCGCCGTCGAGGGGAACCCGCAGCAGGTAGCCCAGCTTGGACGCCGGGTCGGGGTTCACCGCGATCACCATTTCCACAGTTGTCAGGGTCTCATCGCAACGCACGGTCGCCCGCGGGAGCCGGGAAGTAGCTCGCCGGTTCGCCCGCAGATTCTGCTCGCACTCGGCATCATCGGTCCCCCATTGATTGATCGATTATTCAATGAGCGAGGAAGGACGGCGTATCTCGACACCGTGCCGCTCGGGCGGCTGGGCGACCCCGAAATCGACATCGGTCCAGCGGTGGTCTTCCTGTGCGGTGCGGCGGCACGGTACATCACCGGTCACTCGCTCCCCGTCGACGGCAGTCAAGCGCTGATGCGCTGAGACGTACCTTTTCGCGGAAGAGAGAAACGTGCAGATCCCGAAGTGCTCGCACCGGCCCGGCTCGGGCCCGTGGCCGTGCGCATTCGAATCATCAAGGCGGCGAAGGCCGAAGGTGGGGATCGACGGATGAACGCGCTCCGGTGCCGCGTATCGGCCCGCCATGACGGTGTGCTGTCCCTGTCCCCCTTCTACGTTATACACGATTCGAGGCTCTCATGAGGCCCGGAATTGTGGCCGATAATCGCCTGCGGAATGCCGAAACCTACAGGGGAGTGGCAGGGGAATGGGTTATGTACTGGACTTCCGGGAGATCGATCGGACGCAGGTTGCAGTCGCCGGCGGCAAGGGCGCGAACCTCGGAGAGCTGTCGCGAATCGATGGCATACGGGTGCCGGCTGGGTTCTGCGTGACGACTGACGCCTTTCGGCGGGTCGTGGCAGAAGTGCCGTCCCTCGACGATCGGCTCGATCGATTGTCACATCTCGAGGCGGCGGATCGAGATTCGATCCGCGTGCGCAGTGCGCAGATCCGCCGTGCGGTCGAAGAGTGCGTCATCCCTGACGACGTGGTGTCGGAGATCGTCCGATCTCTCGCCCGGCTCGGTGAACAAGCCGCCTATGCGGTCCGATCCAGCGCGACGACCGAGGATCTGCCGACCGCATCCTTCGCCGGTCAGCAGGACACGTACCTGAACGTCTCGGGCCCAGCGGCGATTCTCCGGCACGTGAGCCGGTGCTGGGGTTCGTTGTTCACCGAGCGAGCCGTCACCTACCGTCTGCACAATGGTTTCGACCAGCGGAAGGTTCACATGGCGGTCGTTGTCCAGCGGATGGTGTTCCCGTGGGCGGCCGGGATTCTGGTCACGGCCGATCCGATCACCTCCAATCGGAAGGTCTCGTCGGTGGAGGCAGGCTTCGGACTCGGCGAGTCCCTCGTTTCCGGCCTGGTGAACCCGGACGTCTACAAAGTGCGCGACGGCAAAGTCACCGACAGGACCGTCGCCACCAAACAACGCGCCGTCCGAGCAGCGCCGGCCGGTGGAACGCACATGCAGGGAATCGAGCAGGAGCAGCAGAACCAACCGGTGCTGACAGATGAGCAAGTTGTGCAACTCGAGCGGCTGGGCAGGAGAATCGAAGCGCACTTCGGCAGTCCTCAGGACATCGAATGGTGCCTGGTCGACGACGGTTTCCGAATCGTGCAAAGTCGCCCGATCACCACGCTGTTCCCGGTCCCCGTGGTCAACGACGGGGAGAACCGTGTGTACGTCTCTGTCGGTCACCAGCAGATGATGACCGACCCGATGAAGCCCCTGGGGATCTCCCTGTGGCAACTGACGAGTCCGGCACCCACGAGGGAGGCGGGAGGTCGGCTGTTCGTCGATGTCACCCGGGCTCTGGCTTCGCCGGTGAAGAGAACAGGACTGCTGGACGCTCTCGGTATGTCCGATCCGCTTCTCGGAGACGCGTTGAAGACCATCGTCGAACGTGCCGATTTCATCAGGTGGTGTCCGGACGAGGGGGCCGGCGGTGTACCGGCCGGCGATGCACCTGCCCTCATCGAAGCTGATGAGGGCATCGTCGCCGAGTTGATGGCGCAGAGCCGGGCCTCTGTCGCGGTGTTGAAGCGCGACATCCGGGCTGAGTCCGGAACGGCGCTGCTCGACTTCATCTCGGCCGACATCAAGGAACTGAGGCGGATCCTGTTCGACCCGCGGAGCCACCAGGTGATCACGGCGGCGATGGAAGCCGCCCGGTGGCTCAACGATCGGCTTCAGGCCTGGCTGGGCGAAAAGAACGCAGCCGACACGCTCACGCAATCGGTCCCGCACAACGTCACGTCGGAGATGGGCTTGGCGCTTGTGGACGTGGCCGACGCGATCCGGCCGCACCCGGACGTGGTGTCCTTTCTGCAGCACGTCGAGGACGCGGGTTGCGAGGAGGAGAGCTTCCTGGATGAGCTGGCGAAACGCACCGGCGGCCCGCAGGCATGCGCTGCGATCGAGGCCTACCTCGACAAGCACGGCATGCGCTGCGTCGGCGAGATCGACATCACGAGGCCGCGCTGGAGCGAACGCCCCACCACCTTGGTGCCGATGCTCATGAGCAACATCAGGAACTTCGGGCCGGGCGCCGGAAAGCGACGCTTCGAGCACGGGCGGCGAGGGGCTCGGAAGAAAGAACACCAGTTGCTGGAGCGTCTGCGCGCCTTGCCGGACGGAGAGCGAAAAGCTTGTGAGGCCAAGCGGATGATCGACCGTGTCCGCACCTTCTCCGGGTATCGGGAGTATCCGAAATACGGCATGGTCAGCCGCTACTTCGTATACAAGGAAGCCTTGTTGAGCGAGGCCGAGCGGCTCGTGCAGGCGCGCGTCCTTCGCCGGCAGGAAGACATCTTCTACTTGAGGTTCGACGAGCTGCGCGAGGTCGTGCTCACGCACCGATCGTGTGACCAGCTCATCCGTGAGAGGAAGACCGCATTCCGCTCGTATCAGGCGCTCACGCCGCCCCGGGTGCTCACATCGGACGGCGAGGTCGTCGCCGGAAGGTATCGGCGCGAAGACGTCCCGCCTGGAGCGCTGGCCGGTACGCCGGTGTCCGCCGGCAGGATCGAGGGGCGAGCCCGTGTCGTGTCGGATACGGCGCAGGCCGATCTCGAGGCGGGCGACATCCTGGTCACCGCCTACACCGATCCGAGCTGGACTCCCGTGTTCGTCGCGATCAAGGGCCTGGTGACGGAGGTGGGCGGACTGATGACCCATGGGGCGGTGATCGCGCGGGAGTACGGCTTGCCGGCCGTCGTGGGCGTGGAAGGTGCCACCCGGTTGATTCGCGACGGGCAGCAGATCCGCGTGAACGGAACCGACGGATACGTCGAGATCCTGCCCCAGCGGGACGTCTGAGGGGAAGGACCTGCCGAGCCTGTTCCAGGAGATACAGGTCCCGATACGGGTACACCTTCAGTGCGAGCTTGCCGAACAGTCGGACGCCGAGCTTGACCGGTTGTGGCATCACCTTCGCGAAATCGCAGACCGGTGAGCGGTGGTACGCGCTCCGCTCGTTCTGCTCGGCGGAGTCACCGACCTGGCCGGCATGCACACCGGCACGCGATGCGTCCTGACCCCGGCCCCGAATCCCGCCTCGGAAAAGGTGTCCCGTTGAGCTGACACCCCGCAGCCACCGGGCGGGGAACTTCCTACGCTCGAGGTACCCGAGGAAGGAAGTGATCGGATGCAGTCGCTCGAATGTCACGCGTGTGGCAACACCGTGCTCGTGGCGAAGTACAGCCCCGTGCACACGAGCATTCAATGGACGGGCTCGGCCCGCGACACCTGCCGCGAATTCGCCTCGGCGGCAATCGCGGACGAGACCACGACCTATCTGCCGCACTGCGGGGCGCTGCACGAGTCGGTCGATCGCGCCGTGCGCGACGGCCGGCTCGTGCCCTCGCATCGGGTCGAACCCGGCGGGTCGAACTGTAGTCGGTCCGGCGTCGCCGCACCGGAAAGCACATCACCTGGAGGACTTCATGACTGTTGAACTCGAGACCATCGAGGTCCGGAGCATCGAGACGGGCAGCAACCCGACGCGGTATGCCCGCGGCTGGCACTGCCTCGGGCTCGCCAAGACGTTCCACGACGGAAAGCCGCATCAGATCAAGGTGTTCGGGACCGATCTGGTGGTCTTCGAGGACTCGAAGGGCGCCCTGCACGTCCTGGACGCCTTCTGCCGGCACATGGGCGGCAATCTGGCCCGGGGCGAGATCAAGGGCGACACGATCGCGTGCCCGTTCCACGACTGGCGGTGGGGCGGCGACGGCCGGTGCGCGGAGGTGCCGTACGCCCGCCGAACCCCGAAGATCGCCAGGACGAAGTCCTGGATCAACATGGAACGCAACGGCTTGCTTTTCGTGTGGAACGACCCGCAGGGCAACCCGCCGCCGGCGGACGGGACCATCCCCGAGATTCCGGACTACGGGACGGACGTGTGGAGCGAGTGGACGTGGAACACCTTCCACGTGACGGGGTCGAACTGCCGTGAGATCGTCGACAACGTCGTCGACATGGCCCACTTCTTCTACGTGCACTTCCAGATGCCGCAGTACTTCAAGAACGTCTTCGAGGGCCACATCGCCGCCCAGCACATGCGCTCGACGGGCCGGGACGACATCAAGACGGGCGTGCAGCTGGATCTGCCGGATTCGCAGACCATCTCGGACGCGATGTACTACGGTCCGTCCTTCATGCTCGACACCGTCTACACGGTGTCCGGCGACGTGACGGTCGAAACCAAGCTCGTCAACTGCCACTATCCCGTCACCCAGGACTCGTTCGTGCTGCAGTTCGGCACCATCGTCAAGAAGGTGGACGGGGTCGGGGACGAGGAAGCCGCCGCGATGGCGACGATGTTCACCGAGGGGGTCGAGACGCAGTTCAAGCAGGACGTCGAGATCTGGAAGCACAAGACCCGGATCGAGAATCCGCTGCTGACCGAGGAGGACGGACCGGTCTACCAGTTGCGCCGCTGGTACAGCCAGTTCTTCGTCGACGTCGAGGATGTCACCCCGGATATGGTGCAGCGCTTCGAATTCGAGGTGGACACCACCCGTGCTCTGGAGAACTGGCAGAGGGAGGTCGACGAGACCATGGCGCGCCGGGACTGACCCGGCGACGGAGTGGACGCCCCCGTGGCCGGTCAGCCGGTCCGGGGGCGGAACCCGTCGACGAAGATGCGGGTGATCTCACGCGCGAGATCGGCGTTGGAACGTTGCGCGGTGGGGCGGTGCCAGCGCGGTGCCTGCCAGACGGCGTCACGGATCAACTGGTAGAACACCTCCTGGTCGATGTCGTCGCGGAAGGTTCCCTCGGCCACGCCCTCGGCGATCGCGGCCCGCCACGCCCTCTCGACCTCGTCGGCGGTCTCGGCCAGGTCGGCCTCGACGAGTCGGTCGCGCATGTACTCGCCTTCACGCTGCCAGATCGTCGTGGCGCCGCGGTAGTCCTCCGAAGTGGACAGGGCCAGCAACGCGAGCGCCTCCATCCGCTCGACCGGGGTCTGGGGCCGCGCGGTGATTTCGCGACACCGCCCGCTCAGATCGTCGATGTACTCGCGGATAAGTTCGGTGACGATCGCTTCCTTGGACGGGAAGTAGTGGTAGAGCGCTCCGGAGTAGACGCCGACCTCGTCGGCGATCTCCCGGATGGTGGTCGCCGCAATTCCTTTGGAAGCGAACAGTTGTGCGGATCTGTCCAGGATCTGGCGGCGGCGCTCGTGCGGATCCATGGCACTCCTCGGGACTCGGTCGTCAACAGCCGGTCCATTGTGACACACCTATTGATCAGATGATCAATACAGCCTCAGACGGCGTGCTGTGAGTCCGCCGACCGGAGCCGGGTGAGGCGACGCCACGTGGTGAGGGCGGCCATGCGCACCGGGCCCGCCAGGGCGGCGGGACGGATCGACGAGGTGGGGCCGCTGACGGAGATCGCGCCGACACACTTGCCGGCGTGACCGATCGGTGCCGCGACGCAGGAGACGCCCGTGGCAGCCTCGTCGCGGTCGTGCGCGACGTGCTGCTCCCGTGCGCGGGCGAGTTCGCTGCGCAGCCGGTTCGGGTCGGTGACGCTGTGACGGGTCCGGGCCTTCGGCGGTCGCTCGGCGAACAGCGCGTCGAGATCGGTTTTTCCTTGTGCCAGAAGCGCCTTGCCCAACGCGGTGCAGTGCGCCGGCTGGCGTCCGCCCACGCGCGACGGGATGCGCATCGAATAGGGGCCGCCCACCTTCTCCAGATACAGCACCTCGGCGCCGGTGAGGACCGCCAGGTGGACGACGAGACCGGTGTTGCCGTGCAGTTCGTGCATGACGGGCAGGGCGGCCCGGTGCAGGGTGTCGTTGTGCTGGACGAGGGAGCCGAGCTCGAGCATCTTCGTGCCCAGCGCATACGCCGGAGCGTCCCGTCGCACCCAGCCGATCTCGACGAGCTGGTTCAGCAGCCGGTGCGTGGACGAGCGGGGCATGCCCGTCAGACGGGTGAGCTCGGCCAGAGTGAGCCGTTCGCTGTCGCGGAATGCCTCCAGCAGCCGGGCGGCGCGATCGATCACCGCCACCGGCACATCGCTGTGCGTCATGCCATGCCTCCCACCGCCGAAGCGCGATTACCTATACTGATCAAGCGATCAATCAATGATTGTGGTGACTCTAACAGTCCGGCCGAGGGTCGGGAAGCGGAATCGAGGACCGAAATGCTGTCGACGGTCGGATCACCCGCCGCGGACGCGGCGGCACACGTCAGGTAGGGCATCACCCTGCCCAGCGCCGTTCGAGTGCCTCGCGAACCTGCCGGGCGAGGTGGTCGAGGTGGTGGCGGGTTGCGGTGTCGTGGTCGGTGACGTGGTCCTGCAGGCGACGGAGCTGGTCGGTGATCGCCGTGCGCTGCTCGCCGGTGGTGGCTTTCCATGCCAGCTCCCGC